>DAOPJR010000045.1:16040-29698 GCA_035399765.1 Draconibacterium sp.
CTGGATATGGTTCGGAAAATCTCATCGACAGCTGATGCCGATTTGTTGATTTCGCTGGAAACCTATTCTTGTTTTTATTCCGAATATTCCAAAACAGAACAGATTCCATCTCCATCCAATGAAGTGATCACAGCAGCAGCCTGGGCTGTTTACGATCCGGCTAACAACAAAATGATCGAACGCAAAACCATGATCGACACGGTATTCTGGAATAGCTACGACGACCAGGGGAACTATAAGAGAAATACAAAACTACCACCACGGATAACCGCATTGAAAATTGCTTCACAAATGGCGGGAGAAAATTACGCCAAACGTTTTTTTGCTTCGTGGCAAACCGTTAACCGGATGTATTCGATTCCTCCACTGCCCGATTTTGCTGCTGCTGACGAATACGTTCAGAAAGGAGAATGGGACAATGCCATTTTGCTGTGGCGACGTTATGCCGACGACGATAACGGGAAGATGGCTATCAATGCACGATACAACCTGGCACTGGCCTATGAAATGAAAGATGACCTCGATACAGCCGAAAAATGGCTGATTGCAGCACAACAACTGGCAACTTCTTACCGCAGTAAAGAAGATCTGAGAATGATTATTCTATACCGAAAGTTAATCGAAAAACGTAAGAAAGACATTGCACGACTCAACCAGGAAGAATGAAAAACGTTAAAACCTTTCTTTTCCTACTCTCAATTTTGATGTTCATGCAGGCCTGTAATACCTTGTACAACACCAGATCGCTGAACATTGAAGTGCTCGAACCGGGGAATGTAAAACTTCCCGCCGGCTTTTCGAAGCTAGCCGTCCGGTACAACAATACCAATATTTCTTACAATCCATTTTATTCATCCTACTACGTAAAGGGCGAGAAATTAAAGGATACCAGTAATCTCGACAGTATTGCTTCGTGGATATATTTCGATTATTTTATAAATACCCTGAGTCAGCAAGAATTTATGGATACGGTCATTGAGATAACGGCAGCCGATTATTCCCATTTTCAGATAGGAGATTCTTTGCCTACTCCTGATAGTTTAATGAATGATACGCTGGATTATGAAAATGCAAATAGTGGAAGAATTACGGCTTATGTCCTGTCCCGGTTTCTGAACTATAATCCACCGGCAAAAAAGACCTCCGCTATATTTAAGGCACTTGATCCGGAGTTCGGTCTTTATTCTAAAAGAGAAATAACTGATATTGCTGACAGCACTGGTGCCGACATGTTGCTCTCACTCGACCATTTTGTCACTCAAAACTCTGTCCAGGAATCGAACAACCATATAATGATCGAAGAAGCAGTAACAGTAAATGCATTCTGGACCATGTACGATTTAAAGGATAAAAGATTGATCCGGTATCTCCAAAAAAATGACACCATAATTTGGGATAACTTCTACTCTCCCGGAACTTCTCCTTTTAATATGATACCTCCACGCCGGGATGCGGTCTTAAATGCGTCCGATATGGCAGGTACCGGATTGGCCAAATATCTTTCGCCACACTGGGTAGAAGTGGAACGGTTTTATTACCACTCGGGGCATGTTGTTCTGAAAAAAACAGATAAGTTGGTTAAGGAAGGAAATTGGCTGGAAGCTGCAAAAATCTGGAAATCAGAAATCAACAATCCCAATAAATATATTGCCGCCAAGTGCATGTATAACCTGGCTGTGGCAAACGAAATACAAGGCAATATCATTTCAGCACTCGACTGGGTAGTTCGTTCGTACTATGTATTTGGTGAAGAAAACGATTTACATGCCGAAAATTGCCGAAACTATATCCAGGTGCTGGCAAAGCGCCGCATGGATGCCAATGTGTTAGATAAATATTATTTTCCGGAATAAAAAAAGAGGAAAACCTGTGCTTTCCTCCTTTTTAACCAAAAATCACAACATGAAATATTGTTCAGTAAAAATACTGAATTTAGTTTAAAATACGGTCTGTTCTTTTAAATGTTTTTAAGCAGATGTTCATTTTAATAATCGAATACCATCCGATTCAAAATTGATGATCCGTTGCTTGTACAAAGCCCCAATCGCCTTTTTAAAATTCTTTTTACTGATGCCAAACATCGCCTGTATCATTTCAGGCGACGACTTATCCGACACTGCCATAAATCCGCGGTTTTCTTTTAATGCATCGAGTATTAGCTGAGTGAGCGCATCCACTTTTTCATAACCCGGTTTTTCGAGCAACAGGTCGATCTTTTCATCAGCACGCACTTTTTGAATATAACCTTTGATACGTTCTCCTATTTCCACCGGCCTGAATACCTGGTTTTTGTATATCATTCCACTGTGTTCCCGGTTAATAATGGCACGGTACCCCAGATCAGTTTCTTCCAAAATAATCAGGTCCACCTCTTCGCCGGTTTTATAAGTAGGAGGAGTGTTATCCAAAAATTTGTGGAGTTTGGCCGAAGCAGCCACGCGACGAGTCAGCAAGTCAAGGTAAACATACACCCAGTACTCACCGCCTTCCTGCATTTTTGCTTTTTGTTCACTAAAAGGCACCAGCAAATCTTTGGGTAGTCCCCAGTCGAGAAAAGCGCCGATTTTTGTGACGGCTTTGACGGTCAGGCAGGCAAACTCTCCAACCTGTGCCAGCGGGTCCTCAGTAGTAGCTACCAAGCGGTCTTCCGAGTCTGTATATACAAATACCTTGGCATTCCCTATTTCTTTAATCGCGTCCGTTACAAACTTGGCAGGCATCAGTATCTCACCCAGGTCTTCGCCATCAAGATAAATGCCGTTAGCAGTTTCGCGAACAATTTTGAGTGTATTGTATTTTCCTATTTCGGTCATATTTGAAATACTATTTTGAGTAGTTGTATTTATTAGCTGAGCTTCGAGCTTTCGAACTCTAAACACTTAATATTTTCTTAGTTTGCCAATAGCTCGCGTGCAGCACTGATCGTTGTTTCAGTGAGTTTATCGCCCCCAACCATTTTAGCCAGTTCTTCCACCCGCTCTTCCTGCGAGAGTGCACGGATCGATGTGTAGGTCTTCCCATCTTTCTCGTATTTATACACATGAAAATGTGCATTTCCGCGGGCCGCAATCTGGGGCAGGTGTGTGATGTTAATGATCTGCGTACTGGTAGAAAAACGCTGTATAATCGCTCCCATTTTCAATGCGATCTCTCCCGAAATACCTGAGTCGATCTCATCAAAAATGATGGTAGGAAGTGCTTTTGAATTCCTGAGCAGGTTTTTAATGGCCAGCATCAGCCGCGACATTTCACCGCCAGAAGCAATTTTCGAAATATCATCAGGTAATTGGTCAGCGTTGGCACTAAAAAGAAAGCTCACCGCATCGCTACCGCGTGATGTAAATTCTTCCAACTGTTGGTGTTCCACCCGGAAAACCACTTTGGGCATTCCGAGCTGTTTCAGGTCTTCCACTACTGATTTTTCAATGGTTGCAAAGGACGTCCGGCGCTTAGTGCTAAGTTCTGCAGCTTTTTTTGCGAGCTGTTCCCGGAGGTCAGTAACCTGTTTGTTTTTGGCATGAATTGCATCGTCGTAACCCGTTACAGTGCTGATCTTCTGATCAAAGTCATCACGCAAAGCGATTAATTCGTCAACGCTTTGAACATGGTGTTTTTGTTGTAGACTGTACAATAAATTGAGGCGTTGTTCCACTTCATCGGCACGGGCAGGGTTATGTTCCACCTGCTCACTCAGCGCAGCGGCTTCATCCACGATGTCTCGTAGTTCGATCATTGAACTCTGGAGACGATCATACAAAGTACTGGCTTCGTGCATAAACGAGCGGATCTTATCCAATGCTCGGGCAGCTTCTTTTACCTGCTGCACAACCGACAAATTCTCGCCGTCAAGCAGTTCGCTTGCACTTGAAAAAGCGCTTTTTATTTCTTCGGCATGGTTGAGTTTTTTGAGCTCTTCCTCCAGTTCTTCCTGTTCATTATCTTTTAGCGCTGCTTCCTCCAACTGGTTAAACTGAAACTGAAAATAATCAAGGTCTGTCCGTTCCTTTTCTGCCTTTTCTTCCAGATCGGCCAATTCTTTTTGTGCCTCTTTCCAGGCTTTGTAAAGCGTGCGGTACTCTTCCAGCAGTGGAACGGTAGTAGCCACGGCATCCACCAGTTCGAGTTGAAAATGCTGGTTACTCAACTCCAGATTCTGGTGTTGTGAATGAATATCAATGAGTTGTAAACTCAGGTCACGAAGAACTTTCAGGTTCACCGGCGTATCGTTGATAAAAGCCCGCGATTTGCCTGCTGGTGTGATCTCGCGCCGCAAAATGGTAGTGGAATCGTAATCCAGGTCGTTTTTTTCGAAAAAGGGTTGCAGACCATAATCCTTAACGCCAAACACGCCTTCCACCACACACTTTTTGTCTTTCTCCTTAAGCACCGACAGATCGGCACGGTTACCAAGGATCAGGCCAAGCGCGCCCAGGATGATCGATTTACCCGCCCCAGTTTCACCAGTTACGGTGTTCAGGTTCCGGTGAAAATCCACCTGTAATTCGTTGATCAGCGCATAATTGCTTACGGTAAGGCTCTTCAGCATTTTTATGTTGGATTACTATGCAACGAAAATACCAAAAATTGGGAGAAAGAACTCTATCACAAACGAGTATTTCAATGGTGCCTTTATATCGCTTTTTATTGGAGTTACAAATCGAACAAGTGGGTAAAATTTGCAGCCTTCGCCCTGTTGATTTACGCACTGGGAAAAGGATTAGGTTCAGGTTCCTATTGATCCTCCAGTTACCCTCCTTACCTTGAATGGAAGATTGCATAATGTTTTTGGCGGAATAGCAGATACAGGAAATGTTCTGCTTCCGTTTTTTCTGATGCTGATGTTTCCTCGAAATGAATACATGAAATTACATATTTTTTATGAACGGTTGTTGCAGCCGGCATGAGTATGGCAGTGCTTTTTTTAACAGCCTATTTTTTTCATGCAGACAATTTTATCTTGGACTATAAAGGTGTTTGGCAACGAATTTATACATTCAACTATGATCTGATGTTGCTGGTTATTAGCTTTAAAATGCTTCGCGAAATAAATCAGCAAAACTATTTTTTTCATGACATTGCCTGAGTAAATCAGTCAACCGAAAAGTAGTGAGTCAAACCTTTTCGGTACTTTGCCGTCTAATGTGCCAAAGCAGAGCTTTTGAGTATATTACCTCGAGTTACAGGTTATGTTGCAATCCTCTTTCATATTTAACGAATGTGGTACCGTTTGTGAAACCGGGCAATAAAAATCAAAACACAGGCAATTGTATTTAAACAGGTAGAAATGAGCAAAGCAATAGATATAGGGAAAGTTTCAGGCTTGTTCCAATAAGCTGCCACTCCGTCAAGTGCAATCAATCCAATAACCAAAGGAATAACCCCGCAAGCCAACAGAAGCTCCTTGTTGATACGTTTCCCGAGTTTGTGTGTACGAATCGTCCACAAAATTCCAAATATCATTAATAAGTAAACTCCTGAAACAATACTTTCGACGATGATAGTAGTGTGCGAATAGGGTTGCGGCACATTTACACGTACAAGTGGGATAACCCGAATCAAGATAACAAGGATTGATAAAATCAGAAATCCAACAGCCGCGTAAAGTATTTTCAAAAAAGAATTTTTTTGTACCATAACATTTCCTCTCAACTTTACTATTACAGGTGAAACAAGTATAATCAAAGTACGAAATCAGAATAAAAAGGTTAATAGGGTGCAGATTATGGATTACAGGAAATAAATTCATACTGACCATTTTAAGATTTCAGGCTTTGAACTGCATCTAACTTTTGTTAAATTCAAGGTCTTTATTAATAAGCTTTTATTAATCAAATCTGTACTAACCCATGAAACTATTCAAAAAAATCTTGCTGTGGCTGCTGGGAATCGTAGCTTTTCTTGTCCTTGCAGGAGTGGTTCTCTCTTTTTGGCCTTCACCCTATAAAAACCACCACAAGGGTCTAACGCCCGAAGAAGCAACCGAACTGCGCCAGAACTATTCCGGATCACACGAATTGATGACTACCAGCGATGGGGAAACGCTTTTTATTCGATGTTGGAATCCGGATTCAGTTGCCGCTGGAAAAGAAGATGTTGCGGTGTTGCTTTACCATGGTATAACCGCACACAGCGGAGCGTATGAAATGGCTGGCGTTCCTGTTTCCGAAGGCGGTTATACGGTCTTTGGTCTTGATTATCGCGGGCACGGTTTGTCAGGCGGTAACCGTGGCGATGCGCCGAATAAAGAACGCTGGATTGCCGACCTGGCAGAATCGGTGAAATATGTGAAGAACCTGGGATATCAGCGTGTAGTTGTGATGGGGCACAGCCTTGGAATGGCCGCCGCCATTTGTGCAGCCATGAAAGTTCCTGATGAACTTGCGGGCGTAATTCTTCTTTCGGGAGCCTATGAAAGCAAAACGGGAGACTCGGTTGATTTGCTGTCTGCTTTTCAAAAGGCCAGAATACTTTCAAGCGCTATTTTCCGTCCGTCGCACCAGGCAGTGGAATACTACCGCGAAAATATGCGGGGACTGGATGATCCTCTTAATTCATACAAATATACTTTTCGCTTCCTAACCATGCTCGACGTAAATCAGCTACACATTCCAGAGTCATTAAAAGCACCGGTGCTGGTAGGTGTTGGAGATCAGGACGAAATGTTTGATGTGGAAAAAGTCCGTGAGTTCTATGACCAGGTTCCGGGCAACAATAAAGAATTCCTGGTTTGGAAAGGTGCAACACATGCCGATATCAGTCGTGATCACTGGGAACAGATCGTGGAGTGGCTGGACAGAAAATTTCCTGCAGAAAATGCTGAAGGGCTGAACGATTGAGTTGAAAGTTTCATATATGCAAAATCCAATCAGTCTTATGAAAACCATACTCAAAAAACGAATCAACATTAATGTACTCCTTTTTATACTGATCTTTGTTTTTGCTGCCATTTTTTATAGTATAAAACTGGGATTCAGCGATATGTGGAGCGACGAAATCTATACAAAAGCCATGCTTAAAGGCCCGCTTTCCGAATTCTATTCTAAATTCAGAAACGACCTTCACCCTCCGCTGTATTACCTGGGTTTGCGTTTGTTCACCGCTGTATTCGGCCTGACTCCCTTAACAATGCGGGCTTTTTCGGTGCTCGGAGTATTATCCACCCTTTTACTTGTGTGGTTTGCGGGCAGGCGCATTTTCGGAGAGAAAGGAGTACTGGTTTTTAGTACTCTGCTTATTTCAATCCCAATGTTGATTACCTATTCTCATCAAGCCCGAATGTATACCTGGAGCGCTTTTGCCACTACCGGCGTTTTTATTTATTCTTACCTGTTTCTGGGGACAACAAAAAACCGCGATCTGATCCTGCTTTTCCTATTTACACTTATGGCTGTTTACACACATTACTATAGTGGAGTAGCAGCCATCGTTGCCAATGCTTTTGTTTTATTCTATCTGATATTCACAAAAAACCGGAGATGGCTGCCACTTTTATTAAGCATGTTGCTGGTTGTGTTGCTGTTTCTTCCGTGGGTACCAATGTTTGTATCGCAAATCAGGCGTGTGCAACAGGCATTTTGGGCGCCTGAAGTCAACGTGAGTAACGTGCTTTCGTGTTTTAGCATTCCGCTCACTGAACAGTTCTGGACCAGTTCCTATTCCAGGTTCATGATTATCCTGGTATATGGGCTCATCCTTTTAGGTGTCACTTTGAGTTTTACCCGCTCCTTCTCTAAATACCGACTGGTACTTTGGTTGTCGCTTTCTATTTTTCTGGGGACCTTACTTTTTGTAGGCATTATTTCGATGTTTTCACAACCCATACTTTATTCCCGCTACGTAATGACCATTGTTACCATGCTGGCTGTACCCATTGCTGTTCTGATCATTCAAGTCAGGATTAAATGGCTGAAAGGATTGATCCTGCTACTGGTCGTTAGTACAGGTCTTTGGATAGGATTTTCAAGCTACTCTTTTTCATACGGTCCTTATCGCCAAACAATTGATTACATTTCCACTACTTATCCGGAGGTAAAAAAGATTTTGCACATCAGCGAAGTAACTGCAGGTCCGTTGGTAGAATATACAGGTTCAACCGGATTTAGTCACTACTGGCTTGATGCCGAGATGTCGAACGTAGATGCCTTTACCGAAGTTCAGCAATACAAAGCCCCTGAAGAGTTTTTACAACCAGGAGAGGAATTTTGTGTGGTTCGTTTTCACGATCTGGAGTTAAACCTTAATAACCTGGAACGTGTACTTTCCGAATCTGTACTCCTGAAAACTGATACTGTTCACGACAACAAAATGCAATACGGAATTATGATTCAGCTCTATTTATGCAGGTTTAAAGGGAATTCGCAGTAAACAAGACACACGTCGCGAGACTCAGGCTACAAATGATAAATGCCCTATTTCCGATGTTCATATTCCGGGACTAGTTCAGAATGAAGTTACATCAATTCGCTACAAACCGGTTTTCCACTTTAAGTATTGAACCACAAACTTTGGGTTTCAGCTACATTTCCGTACTTTCCTGTATTTTCTTGTATTTACTTCCGTTGGAAGGGTCCACCTCGTTGAGGATCGCGAGAACGCGGTTACGTTCATCGGGAAATGATTTGGAAAAGATATTCACCAACTCATCGGATTTGGCATCGAAAAACATCTGCAAAATATAGGTTGACGGACGACGACGAAATACCTTTTGTATATCGCGGAGCGATTCGGCAATATTAGCACGGCCTTCTTCTACCCTATCCGACATCAGATCGAGTCCCATTCGGTGGTAGGTGTACATAGCGCTTCGGAAGGAAGAATAGGATTTGTTCATCACATTCTCGATGAGCCAGTAGCGGTTGCGTTCACTTTCAAATGCTTTCCAGCCTTTCTCTTTGGCATTCTGCGAGTTATTTACAATGGCCTGTGCTTTTTCAAAATAAGGCGTACCGCCTTCGGGGGAAAAAGTATCGTAATCGAAACCTAAAATTACATAGGCATAAAACGCCATGATGTTGGTAAGGTTATCACGGTTCGAGGTTTCGTTAAACTCCAGTGGCTGAAACTCCTGATATTTACAATGAAAATCGTTGTCTTTAATGTTAAGAACCGTAGAAGTATAACTTGAGTTATAAACCGGACGAGTAAGCTGCACCTGGATGGAACCCTTAAATTCGTCAGCCGAGATTTGTTCATCAAGTTTAATCATGATATTGCAACGAATTTTTTCATCGTAATCAAAAACGTTATCGGTCCACTTACGGTTATTCATAAAATCGTACAGGTCCGATTGCATGGTTCTAAAAAGGTTTTGATTGGCCCCCTGAATGGCACGTGCACTAACTGTTACATTGCAGCGCAGTTCCTGTGCAAAGCCGACAACAGTTAAACCTACTAATAAAACCAGTGTACTAAAAATCCGTTTTCCCATCTTATTCTTTTTTCAATTCAATCATCTTCTCCACAATATCTTCGGCCACTTCTTTCTTTGTCTTTAACTCAAAAGTAGTTATTTTATTGTCCTTCTCCAGGATGGTAATTTTGTTGGTATCTACACCAAAACCAGCACCTTCATCCAGCAGCGAATTCAACACGATAAAATCGAGATTTTTCTTTTTAAGTTTTTGCTGAGCATTACTGAGTTCGTTGTTGGTTTCGAGTGCAAAACCTATGAGTAGTTGGTTTTTGTTTTTAAGTTGCCCCAATTCGCCAGCGATATCTTTCGTCGGTTCCAGTTCGATGTTCCAGTTTTCTTTTCCGCGTTTAGTCTTTTCATCAGCTTTATGTACCGGAGTAAAATCAGCTACTGCCGCACACATTACAGCTCCATCGCACGTTGGAAAAGCTTTTACCGATTGTTCGTGCATTTCCTGCGCCGATGTCACATTTACCACCTCAATATTGGGATGCAGAGTACGAATATTTACCGGCCCGGAAATCAGCACCACACGGGCGCCCTGTTCAGCCAGTTCTTCGGCAATGGCATAACCCATTTTTCCGCTGGAGTAATTTCCGATAAAACGTACAGGATCGATTTTCTCGTAGGTAGGACCTGCGGTAACAAGAAAGCTAGAATTCAGAAGTTTTTTTTTACCTGTAAGTGTTTCCACCACCTGTTCCAGAATGTTCTCCGGCTCTTCCATTCTCCCCTTTCCTTCAAGGCCGCTAGCCAACTCACCCGAGGCCGGTTCGATGATGATATTTCCGTATTCTTTTAAAATCTGGATATTACGCTGCGTAGATTGATGCGCAAACATATCGAGGTCCATTGCAGGTGCGATCAGCACCGGACACTTAGCTGAAAGATAAGTGGTAACCAGCATATTATCTGCAATTCCGTTGGCCATTTTACCCAACGTAGCAGCCGTAACCGGGGCAACGAGCATAAGATCGGCCCACAACCCCAAGTCCACATGGCTGTGCCAGGTACCATCGTTGGCACCAAAAAATTCGCTGATAACAGGTTTACCTGAAAGGGCAGATAAGGTGACCGGAGTAATAAACTCTTTGCCGGCCGGTGTAATGACTACCTGCACGCTGGCACCTTCCTTTACTAAAAGACGAAGAAGCATTGCTGCCTTGTAAGCTGCAATACTTCCCGTTATACCCAGTATAATATTTTTTCCTTTCAGCCTCATGGGCTTGTCTTAGATACGCTGCTTATTTTCGCGTGCCGGGTTGCGATGATAAATCTCACCGTTCTTCAGTTCTTCAAAAGCAATCAGGGTTGGTTTTGGCAGACGCTCGTAAAATTTAGAGATTTCGATCTGCTCCCTGTTCTCAAAGATTTCTTCCAGGTTATCGGTATACGAAGCAAACTCCTGCAATTTCTGGTTTAACTCTTCTTTTAATTCTGAAGAGATCTGGTTCGCACGTTTAGCCAGAACCATTACGGTTTCGTAAATGTTACCGGTTTCCTGTGTCAACACATCCAAATCACGTGAAATAGTGCTCGGTGCAGCTTTTGTTTTTTTATAATCCATTTTCAATATTAATATTAGTATCTTCTTTGTAATGTAAAATATCGGCGGCTTTCTCGTAAAATTTATCCACCTCTTTCCGGTATTTGCTCTCGGGAAATTCATCCACAAACGAAAAATATTCATCGAGGGCATTTGAATACCTCGTTTCACTCTTATCGCTCACACTCTTTTCCGCCAGCAGGTATTTCGATTTCAAGAGCATGTATTTCAACTCTTCGCGATACTTGCTATCGGGATATTTTTCGAGGCTGTTGTTTAAGGCAACAACCGCAGCTTTATACTGTTCAAAATCGTAGTACAATTTAGCACTTAAATACGATTTATACACCAGCTTATCTTCCATTTCATCAATCAGGCGATTGGCTTCATCAACGCGTTCGCTAAACGGATACAAGTTGATGTATAACTGCAAAGCGTCGATAGCTTGCTGAGTAATTTGCTGATCGAGCCGTGGTTTGGGCGATTGCAGGTAAAGGCAATACCCTACCATAAACTGAGCTTCTTCCACATACTCGCTCATCGGAAATTCTTTTACAAGCGATTGAAAATAATGACCGGCCATCAGGTAATCCTTCTGCCCCATCATACTTTTTGCATAATAATAATATATACGGTCGGCCCGGCTGGTCCCGCGATAAATGGTAACCAACTCCTTGAACAGTGTCCCCGACTTTACATATTCGCCGTCGTCGTAATATTCAACAGCTTTTTTTAGTTTGAATTCGTAATCGTTACTTTTCACGATCTTATTATAATCACCGCAAGAGCTTAAAATAAGCGCAAACAGTACCGATCCGATTCCCAGAATTCTCATTTTCATAAACATGGCGCAAAAATATACTTTTTTTTATATACGCGAAACTTATTGATCTTCAAAATGCAATTCATCTCACGACTTATTAACACATCTTATTTAATTCATTTTTAAAGGCATAGAACTATCTCTCTACCAAAAGGAGCGCCTAAATTAAGGTAATCTGAATTTGATTGAAAGAACGCTTAGTAATATTTAACACATTTGCTGAGATTTTAAAAAAGTTTACATTTGCATCCTTATTCATTCAACTTAAATCTACAAGACGTGGATATATTTGCAAAATTCAGAAATAATAAAGGTGACATTGGTAAATGGATGGACCAAATTCACGGCTATTTTGCTTTCCCTAAGCTGGAAGGCGAAATTGCAGCCCGTATGAACTTCCGTGGAAAAGAAGTATTAACCTGGAGTTTGAACAACTACCTGGGATTGGCAAACCACCCGGAAGTAAGAAAAGCGGATGCAGAAGCAGCTGCACAATATGGTATGGCTTACCCGATGGGAGCCCGAATGATGTCGGGACAAACTGTTAAACACGAACAACTGGAACGTGAATTGGCAGCTTTTGTAGGCAAACCAGATGCTTTCCTATTGAACTACGGTTACCAGGGGATGGTTTCTGCTATCGATGTTCTTGCAAGCCGTAAAGACGTTATCGTTTACGACTCAGAAGCACATGCCTGTATCATGGATGGTGTTTTTCTTCACAAGGCAAAAGGAGGGAAAAGTTTTGTTTACCAGCACAACAACATGGAAAAGTTGCGTAAAATGCTGGGCTTCGCTAACAAAATTGTTGCTGAAACCGGTGGCGGTATCCTGGTAATTACCGAAGGTGTATTTGGCATGACGGGTCAGGTTGGTAAACTCGACGAAATTGTGGCTCTGAAAAAAGAATTCGATTTCCGTTTGTTTGTTGATGATGCTCATGGATTTGGAACCATGGGACCAACTGGTGCGGGTTCGGGCGAACATTTCGGAGTACAGGATGGTATTGATCTTTACTTTGGTACTTTTGCCAAAGCAATGGCCGGAATTGGCGGCTTTATTGCTACTGAAACCGACATTTGCTATATCCTGCGTTACAACATGCGTTCGCAAACCTTTGCTAAATCATTGCCAATGGCCATGACGATTGGAGCATTAAAACGTCTGGACATGATTCGCACAATGCCTGAATTGCGCGAAAAACTGTGGACAGTTGTTAAAGCACTGCAAGGTGGGTTGAAAGAAGCCGGTTTTGATTTAGGCAAAACCAATACACAGGTTACCCCTGTTTATATGAAAGGAGGAGAAGCCGAAGCCACTCAAATGGTTTATGATCTTCGTGAAAATTATGGAATTTTCTGTTCGATGGTTGTTTACCCGGTTATTCCGAAAGGAGAAATTCTTTTGCGTTTGATCCCAACCGCTATGCATACTTTAGAAGATGTAGAGCTTACTTTAGAAGCTTTTAAAGAAGCACGCGAAAAACTTCTTTCAGGCGCGTATAAAAGCGATGAACTTGCCAAAGTTGAAGTTGATAAGTAATTATCCGTTAATAGAATATAAAAAGGGAGCCAATGGCTCCCTTTTTTATTTGCTTTACGTCAGTACTTCAATTAATTGGTGTTGTTTTTTTAATTGGTGTCAAATCAATTTTTCGAAACTCTACTTTTGCTCCTTCAGCCTGAACGGCAATTTGCCCTTTCGTAGCTGTGCAGTTGTAACCATAATTTACCAAATCACCATTTACCCAAACTTTAATCGTATCAGCCACACATTCAATCTTCATGGTGTTCCATTCTCCCAAAGGATTCTCTGAATCATCCGTCAGGTTAATAATTCGCCGATTCTTTCCTTCGGTGATTCCCCATGTTTCTTCC
>DAOPJR010000046.1:0-25894 GCA_035399765.1 Draconibacterium sp.
TGTTTGAAATCGCCCGAAAGAATCATCTGTGCGGCACATCTTCCAATTTCGTCGTGGTTGGTACTGATGGTAGTAATTCCGTTCCCGAGAATTTCCTTAACCGGATTCTCGTTGTAAGCTACTACCCCAACTTCCTTTCCCAGAGTCCAGTTTTTTTGCCGGCAAAGTTTGATAAAACGATACAAATCGTCATC
Organism: Draconibacterium sp.; assembly: GCA_035399765.1. Lineage (GTDB taxonomy): Bacteria > Bacteroidota > Bacteroidia > Bacteroidales > Prolixibacteraceae > Draconibacterium. The sequence goes on from DAOPJR010000046.1 coordinate 195, forward strand.
AGAAACAAAAACATAGGCTTGGTTTTCCTGCACATCTTCATCAGCAAACTGATCGATGATAGAGAATTCCACTTGATTTACCTGGCAAAAAATCTGGAATCCACGCATGATATTTTTGGAGTATAATTCTTTTTGCGGAAAAATCAGGCTGAGTTTTTCATATTTTCTAATCAGCTCAACCCCTTCTTCCAGTGCCGTTTGAATATCTTTATCAAATTCCTGGTAAACCACCGGGTAATCCTTCAGTTCATCAAGGTAACGGTCGATAAGCAGAACCTTTTTCTTTGGAATTTTCCGAATTACTTCAGCGCCCTTCTCGTTTTCATTATTGAACTGGGGCAGGATAATAAAATAGTCGTAATTACTTAATTGATTCTCGACAATCTCCTGAAATTTATCAATATTGTGATTGTATATAAAAACATCCAGAGCGGCTTTGCTTCCAAGGGTTTCTGCCAGCGAATAATAAATACTTCGTTTGTAATTACTAAGCTTATTCAGAATCAGTGCTACTTTCAGCTTTTTCTGAATGTTTGCCTGGCTTACATAATAACCTTTTCCACGAACCGGCGAAAGAATTCCCTTCTTCCGAAGATAAACATAGGCTTTTTCAACGGTATCGCGCGAAAGAAGCAGTTCTTCACTTGTTTCGTTTATGGAAGGAACCCGCTGGCCTTTTTTGAAAATCCCAGCTTCGATATCCGAAATTATCAAGTCTACTACCTGTTTATATTTGGGTACCTCCGAGTCGTGATCAATTCGCTGCTCAGGTTCCATATTCTATTTCGCCAGAATTTTTATTGTTGTTCTACGATTCAACTGCCTGCCTTCAGCAGTTTCGTTACTGGCTATTGGCAGTGTATCGCCGTAACCTTGTGAGCTAAGTCGTTTTAAATCAATTCCATTATTTACAAGGTATTCAACCACCGAACCGGCCCTCTTTTTCGACAGATCAAGATTGCTTTCCGGACTGCCGGTACTATCCGTATGTCCCTGAATTTCTACTTTGAGATTCTTATTCTGCCCTAAGAAAGTAACCAGTTTCTGTAATTCTGATTCTGAAGTAGGAAGAATAGAAAATGAATCGGTTTCGAAATAAATATTGTGTAATTCCATTTGCGCCCCCACTTCAATTGGTTCGAGTTCAATATCGAGGATAATTGGATCAGTGAGCGTATTTATATCTGCCAGTTGTACCGATTGTGAATAAAACAAATAACCATCTTCCGAAACATTGAAAGCATAATTCCGACGTAATGGTAAAGCCAGCATTATTACTCCATTCTCATCAGCCTTTTGAATATTCGGTTGTTCATACTTCGAATTCAGGTTCACTAACTCAATATCGGCAGCAATCGGTTTATGTGTCTTTTTATTGCGGATGCTTGCTTTTACATAGGTTACAGCCTGAGGTTGCATTCCCCGGGTAAGATTGAATGAAAAGATATCGAGCCCGCGGTCAGCTTCCCGGGCAGATGAGAAATATGCGGTATCTCCGATAGAATTAATAGTCATCCCCATGTCATCGCGGTATGTATTTATGGGGTAACCCATGTTTTTCATGTCTGTAATTTCTCCGTTATCATCAATCATAGCAGAGAATAAATCATACCCTCCCATTCCTATTTGTGTATCTGAAGCAAAGTAAAAATTACGATTATTGGCATGAATAAACGGTGAGATTTCGTTACCTGAAGTATTAATAACAGTCAGATTTTCAGGTTTCATCCAAACAGGATTCCCCGCTTCATCAAATCCTTTAAATCCGATTCGCCAAATATCTTTTTCTCCTTTTCCTCCCGGTCGGTCACTCGAAAAATACAGGTATCGGCTATCAGATGAAAATGAAGGTTGCGACTCCCAGGATGATGTATTCAGAGGTTGTCCGGCATTTCGTGGTTCACTCCATCTGCCATTTTCAAAACGTGAAAAATAAATATCGCAGCTACCAAACCCATCCGGGCGGTTGCAGGCAGTAAAAAACATGATGCGTGCATCAGCCGAAAGTGTTTGTGCCCCTTCGTTACCCGGTGTATTCACCCCAGCCATGGGTTCCACATCCCAATCAACTGAATCGAATTCAGCCATATAAAAGTCCTCCTGCGGCCTTGTTCCCATTCCTTTTATCAGCCGGGTAAAAACAAGTCGTTTGCCATCGAGTGTCGGTGTTGGCCAGTATTCATCATTCTCACTGTTTATCTTGTCACCCATATTTTTAGGCTCAAAGTCAACAGGATTCTTTATAGACTGAATGGCAAATTCACAACTGGCAATTTTACATGCCAACAAATATTGCCTCTTTTCAGGGATATTTTTAAGAACTTTGTATTGATTGTAGAAACTCATTGCTTCGGAGTACATCCCTAGTTTATAATAGGCTTCTCCCAGCCGGAAATCAATTAACGGGTTATAATTCTTCTTTCTTGCTTTGGTTAAATGAACGATTTCCTGCCTGGTTGAATCCATTTCATGATATACTTCAGCCATCAAAAGATGCGTGTTTACATCGTCGCTGTCAATCTTCAAAATCTGGTTACAAACATCGATCGCTTTGCCGAAATTATTTCCTGAATACAGATTTTTGGCCGATTCAAAGAGTTTTTCGGTACGTTTATTACCTTGAGCACCGGCCACAACAACCATAAAAAGGAACAAAATACTGAGCCCAGTATACTTGTACCCCTTCATTATGAACAATTTATATTTTTTAGCACCAAACATTATTTTTGATTTAAGAGGTATTTTTTCGAATTAGTTTTTTTTCTATTTTGCCCGAAAATACAAATTATATAGAAAAGTAATTTCGTTTGCCTACATGATGTAACGTATGATGTGCAACACTCGTCTGTTTACATCGTAAAAAAGTTAGATTAATGTTTTTATGTAATGAAAAAGAAGGTTAACAAGAGAAGCAGCTCTGAATTTGACAAATTCGACAGAAAACAACAAAAACACCCTGTCGGTAAGCAGAAAAACTCAAAAAACAAGTACTCTATTTACGACGATTTCGATGATGAAGAATTAACCGATTATTACAGCGACGAAGACGAAGATCAGGAGGACGAATAACATCCATCTTTTAAATTATCAGACTCCGATTGGTTAAAAGATAACTAATCATTGAAGAATGCCTCAATCCCGGGGTATTGGTATCTTGCTTTGGCAATCTTTTCAGGAAATACAAAATAGGATAAAACCGCCTTTGCACATTCTTCGCCAGCTTCATTGAATAATGACGCACTGATTTTAGCAATTCGCTCCTCCACCGATTCTATTCGGCCACGAATAATAAGTTCAGCGTTTGTTACTTTAACAGGTTTAAGGTATTGCACATTCATTTCGCTGGTAACACCAGTAGTCTTGAGTTTCAACATTACCACCCATCCGCCGATCTCATCGAGCAGTGTAGCCTGAATTCCGCCATGTAAAACACCAATCCAGCCTTCGTATTGTTTTGTTGGTTTCCATTTGGTGACAATGTCATCGCCATCTTCCCAGAAATCGAGTTGTAAGCCGGCATTGTTGTATGGAGAACAGGCAAAACAGTTATACACGCCGTCATTTTTAGGGTCTTTCCATGGATTGGTGATTTTCTTCATTTCTCCTCAATATTTGTCTATTGCTACTTTTACTTCTATCGTAACTTTATTTCAGTTATATCCCTTCAGAGGGATGGGAGCGCCAAAGGAGCTAAAGGGGGTAATCCATTCTCACATGCTCTGCAAATAAATACAAAACAGGCCGGAAAAACCGACCTGTTCCAAAATATACAGTTTTAATTTCCTCCTAAAATCAAAGGCAACCCATCTTTACCACTTCCAATTACAATAACTTTTGAGTTGGGTGACTCAGCCAGTGAAGTGGTGGCTTCAATACCACGCTGCTGTAAAATTTTGTCGGTTAAACTGGCATTAATAATCCGGTTATAAGCTGCAATACCTTCAGCTTCAATACGACGGCGTTCTGCTTCCGATTCTTCACGTTTCAGGCGAAATTCATAAGCCAAAGCTTCCTGTTCCTGCTGGAGTTTACTTTCAATAGCAGCTTTAATCTGTGTTGGCAAATTAATGGAACGGATCAGTAAGGCTTTCATATCAATATAATTCTCGCCCAATGTACGTCTTGTCTCCGAGATAATTGACTGTTCCACTTCTGCCCTTTTGGTAGAATAAATTTCCTCAGCAGTGTAGCGTCCGGCTACCTGGCGAACCGACGAACGAACCTCGGGAATTACCAGCACATTGATATAATTTACTCCAAACTGTTCGTGTAAATAACCTATTTTATTGAAAACAGGATTAAAACGAACTGTTATATCGGTAGTTATAGACAGACCGTTTTTATCGAGTACATCCATCGTTTCTTCACGCTGTTGCTCACGTACATTATAAATATACATATCGTTCCAGGGAGCAATCACATGGAAACCTTCGCTGTATATATTTTCTTTGTCGAGCCCACTTGTGTACGGACGGAAAATCACTCCTCTCTCACCTGCTTCGATAATAAGGAACATTTTTCCACCAAACAAAAGAATGACGATTAACGCCACAACGGCAATAATTACATAAGATGTTTTTACGTTGAATTTCATTTCTTTTCTTTTTGAATTTACGCAAATGTACAAAGTTTGACGGCTTTCTAAAGAATTAAATCTGTTTTATCCCTCTTCACCCTACTATTCAATTTATTGAACATTGTACTATATTTGATACACTTAAAATTGTCTTTATGAAAAGAACTTTTCTTCTATTCTTTTTTCTCTTTTGGGTTCTTGGTGTTTCAGCTCAGAATTTCTTTGATACCCATTTCGATCAAGGTAAACGTTACATACTGCTTTGTGATCCTACGATTCATCGTATCGAAACTGTGAAATACCTTACTCAACATAAAATTTTTAAAGTCGACACTAAAAATGTTGAATTTGTTGGTGTTTATTTTGATGATCAGAATTACGATTTTTCAAAAACCAAACAATTCATTGATGAGAATAAACTATCAAATTATCACTTGCAGAAAATTTCCGGAGATTTGGATGAAACAAATCTTTTCAAGAGAAACAGCATTACTGACCAACTGCGAAAAGTTTTTGAAAATTCAATTGGCGTGATCTTCTTTGGGGGCCCGGATATTCCACCGGGAGTATATGGTGAAGAAAATACAAAATCATTCGTAACCGATCCCCAGCGACATTATTACGAAGCTTCTTTCATGTTTCATCTTCTTGGCGGATACCAGGATGAAACGTTTCAGCCTTTCCTGGAAGAAAAACCTGATTATGTTGTTACAGGGTTTTGCCTGGGTATGCAAACAATGAATGTGGGGACAGGTGGTACACTTGTACAGGATATACCACAAGAAATTTACGGAGCTGACAATGCTGAAGAAACAGTTAAAATCGACCGGAATAATATGCACAGAAACTACTGGCAGGAAGTGGTAGAAGATACTTTATTGATGGGAATTAACCTGCATCCTATTCAGTTCACGTCCAATTCATTCTTTGGGAAAGAAGTGAAAGTAAACAAAGCTGATACGCCTCGTATTTACAGTGCACATCATCAGGCAGTGGAAAAAATCGGAAAAGGGCTGGAAGTAACAGCACTCTCTTCTGATGGGAAAATTATTGAAGGTCTGGTACATTCAAAATACATCAATGTTTTTGCCGTACAGTTTCATCCGGAGGTTTCAGCCTTGTACGAGGATATGTTTGTGCGGAAATTTGCACCGGATGATCAGCCGCTAAGCTACTATCAGATCCTTGGCAAAAAGGGAGTTCGTTTTAACAAAGCCTACTGGAAACAGATTTCCGATGCCTTCAAATCAGTCAGTAATTAACATTACTATATTTATTTATTAAGATTTTAACCAATTAAACCAAGGAGCAACCAATAAGCTTTTAATGTTTTAAGTTTGCGTCCCAATCTATACCTGTTTGTTCATGAAAGAACATCTTATTGAGAGTACCATCAAACCGGGGAAAAAGACCAACAAGCCACGTGCACGACTGGCTGTTTCGCTGGTTTATTTTAGTATGGGGCTGGCATTTGCATCCTGGGCTAGTCGTATTCCTGATATTAAGACTGCTTTACAACTAAGCGATGGCGTGTTTGGAAGCATCCTGTTTGCCCTACCTGTTGGCCAGTTTTTGATGATGCCTTTTTCGGGTAAACTGGTTACACGTTTTGGCAGCGATGTAGTCCTCAAATTCGGGCTTCCGGCATACACTATCGCACTAACAGCCATCGGGCTGGTACAAACCGGCTGGCAGCTGGCTATTGTACTTTTTCTGTTTGGGGTGGCCGGAAATGCGTGTAATATATCTGTTAACACTCAGGGGGTAGCTGCTGAAAAGCTTTATGGGCGTCCAATCATGGCATCGTTTCATGGAGGCTGGAGCCTTGCAGGTTTTACGGGAGCCCTCATCGGTTTACTGATGATTAATTTGAAGGTTATTCCCCTGTGGCATTTTGTAACGATTATTATTCTTGTATGGCTAATCGTAAGAATTAATTATCCTTACCTTATAAAAGTGGATGCCAATCCGTCGAAGCGCGAACCTCGGCGGAAATTTGTAATGAAACCCGACAGCATTCTCTTGCAACTCGGAATTATCGGATTTTTTAGTATGGCCAGCGAAGGCGCCATGTTCGACTGGAGTGGTGTTTACTTTAAAGATGTGGTGAAAGCGCCAGAATCATTAGTAGCTCTCGGCTACACATCTTTTATGATTATGATGGCCAGCGGACGTTTCCTTGCTGACTATCTGATCGGCAAAATTGGCCGAAAACTGTTGATGCAGATTTGCGGCGTAATGATTTCAACCGGGTTATTCACAGCGGTTATTTTCCCTTATTTAATTCCCAGTACTTTTGCATTTATGCTGGTTGGATTGGGTGTTTCGAGCATTGTTCCAACGGTTTACAGTACTGCCGGTAAACACGAAAAAATACCTCCGGGAATAGCCTTAGCGACGGTTTCCAGCGTGAGTTTCCTTGGCTTTTTAATGGGGCCGCCACTTATTGGTTTTATTGCTGAAGCATTTGGACTGCGGTATTCCTATGCCGTAATCGGAATTTTTGGAATAGGGATTACGTTGCTGGTTGGAAAAGTGAAAGCGTTGCAAAACAGGTAAGTGTTGAATACTTTAATGCTTAAGTGCAGAAATGCTTAAATAATCCGGTAACTGTGACTGAATACTGAACACTGTCTTTATACTTCCAACTTCTTTACTAATTTTGCGCCCGCAAAAGAAACTGAATATGACATTTCTGGAAGAAATAAATCGCCGACGTACCTTTGGAATTGTAAGTCACCCGGATGCCGGGAAAACCACTTTGACCGAAAAGCTACTGTTATTTGGTGGTGCCATACGTGTAGCAGGCGCTGTTAAAAACAACAAAATTAAAAAGGCAGCCACTTCCGATTTTATGGAAATTGAGCGCCAGCGCGGTATTTCGGTAGCTACCTCGGTGATGGGATTCGAATACAACGGTTATAAAATAAATATTCTTGACACACCCGGTCACCAGGATTTCCAGGAAGATACTTTCCGTACTTTAACAGCCGTTGATAGCGTAATTATTGTTATCGATGCCGCGAAAGGTGTAGAGCCACAAACAGAAAAATTGATGAACGTTTGCCGGATGCGTAAAACGCCGGTGATTGTTTTTGTAAATAAAATGGACCGCCCGGCAGGCGACTCCTTTTCGCTGATGGACGAAATAGAAAATCAGCTGAAAATAAAGGTTCGCCCCTTAAGTTGGCCAATCAACAACGGTCCTGATTTTAAAGGTGTTTACAACATTTTTAACCGCAGCCTGAAACTTTTCAACCCGGATATCCAGGAAATTCAGGAACGAATCAAGTTTGAAGATATTTCTGATCCGCAATTGGAAGAATACATTGGCAGCGATGCCGAGGTCCTTCGTGAAGAACTGGAACTGGTGGAAGGCATTTATCCCGAATTCGAGAGCAGCGAATACCTCGCCGGAAATCTTGCACCGGTGTTCTTCGGCAGTGCTTTATATAATTTTGGCGTTCAGGAATTGTTAGACAGCTTTGTTCAAATCGCGCCTTCACCACTTCCAAGTAAGGCGGAAGAACGGGAAGTACATCCTGACGAAAACCAGTTCAGCGGTTTTGTATTTAAAATTCATGCGAACATCGATCCGAACCACCGCAGCCGGATCGCTTTTGTAAAAATCTGCTCAGGCCGTTTTGAACGAAACAAAATGTACCGCAACATTCGTTTGGATAAAACTTTCCGCATTTCAAGTCCTACCGCTTTTATGGCCGATCAGAAAGAAGTGATCGACGAAGCATTTCCGGGTGATATTATCGGCGTGCCCGATACCGGGAATCTTATTATCGGTGATACACTCACCGAGGGAGAAATGATTCATTACAAAGGTTTGCCAAGTTTTTCTCCTGAATTGTTCCGTTACGTGGAGAATGCTGACCCGATGAAATCGAAACAGTTGGCAAAAGGGATTGATCAGTTAATGGATGAAGGTGTGGCCCAGTTGTTTACCAGTAGTTTCAACGGAAGAAAAATTATCGGAACGGTTGGACAACTGCAGTTTGAGGTAATTCAATACCGGCTGGAACATGAATATGGTGCCAAAAGCCGTTTTGAGCCTTTGCAGATGTACAAAGCCTGCTGGATTGAAAGTGAAGATCAGAAAATACTGACTGAATTTAAGAAACGGAAATATCAGAAAATGGCTAAAGACAAGCACGGACGCGACGTTTTTATGGCTGATTCAGCGTTTATTCTTCAGATGGCACAGGACGAATTCAAGAATATCCGTTTCCATTTTACTTCTGAGTTTTAACGTAAGTTCCTAACTTTACATCATGGATAGCACTTTTTACGATAGCGCCTTGTTTACCTATCTCCTACTTCCGGGATTGATATTTATAGCACGTATTATGGATATGACCCTTGATACCATTCGAATTGTAATGGTGTCGAAAGGGCACAAATCATGGGCTCCGGTACTCGGTTTTTTCGAAATTTTAATCTGGTTAATAGCCATCTCTAAAATTTTTCAGAACCTCGATAACTGGTTATGTTATGTTGCCTATGCCGGCGGTTTCGCTACCGGAAATTATATCGGACTGATTATTGAAGAAAAGCTGGCAATGGGTATTGTAAAACTTCAGATCATCACACGAAAAGAAGCAACTCAACTAATTGAAAACCTGAAAAATGCCGGTTACGGAGTTACCCACCACCCGGCTCAGGGAGCCAACACCAAAGTGAGCATTATACACAGTATTATTAAACGGGCTGAGATTAAAAAGGTGGAAGAAATCATAAAAACCACGAATCCAAAAGCCTTTTATTCGGTTGAAGACATAAAGTTTGTAAACGAAGGTGTTTTCCCGATTCATCCGGCCCGGTTCAGCCTGCGAAAAGGAAAGTGAGCAGTATCTAGTCACAGTTTACAGTCGCAGTAATCAGTTAACTTTTCCAAAGTTTTAAACTTTGGAAAAGTTAGTTATTCAACTCCGATTCAATAAAAGTTCACTTAAGCTAACTCTGTTTGTAAAGCAGGATATTTCTTTAACAGGTTCTCCAGTTCCTGAACTACTTCTCTTTTCTTTTCAGCGAAAAGTTGTTTGTAATAATCTATTCCGTCCAACAAATTCTTCTGAAATGTGATCAGCTGTTTCTTTTCCTTTGCATCCTCAGGTTTTTGAAGAAAACTATCCAGACGCTTTTTAAAAATGTCGAGATACATACTCAACTCTTTCACAAACATATGTGGTCGTGGTCCGATATCCAGTAAATTCAACCTGCCGTAAATATGATCCACCATTTCTTTCAGCGTCGATATTTTTGAAAAATAGGCCAGGTTTGGCCCGGGGCAGACCGTCACTTTTTCATTTGATTTTACTTCCAATCCTTTCGACATTTTAGTTGAAACCCCCAAACCAATGCACAAGCATTCAGGTTCAATAATTTTATCGTAAGCTTTTTGATACTTTTCTTCGGGGAGATTCTGCTCTTTCAATTCTTCCAGTTTTTTACTTTGATATTGTCGCGAAGAAGTACAAATAGGTTGTTCTGTAAATTCAGTATTATAACGAAGAAAGCCTTTTGTACAGGGAGTTCCAGCTTTTCCTTCTTTAGCCAAAGCCAAACGATGCACACTCATCGAAGCTCCTTTTATGCTGTTAAACGGAACACCCAGCGGCGACAAACCACTGAAATAGTAATCCTCTTCTTTTCCTTTAGCTAATAGATTCATGGTTTCTTCATCAATACTGATCACTTCCGGAACGAGCATAAAAGGCGATCCCCAACCCACACTGTCCATCTCGTAGTGATCGATCAGAAAATTGTGCTCCTCGCTTGTTCCCACTCCTCCCTGTGCAGAAACAGTTAATTGAGGAATTTCAGCCGGTTGACGAATTCCCTTTTTATCCAGTGCCTGTTGATAGACTTCCAAACAGGTTTCATAGAGTTTCTGCCGGTTTTCCCTGAACTCTTCCAAAATAGGACCAAACAAAATCCCATTTGTGGGAAAAGCATGTCCGCCACAATTAACACCCGATTCGAGTCGGTATTCCGAAATCCACAAGCCTTTTGAAGCCAGTATTTTCCCCTGAACAAATGCCGATCGAAAATCACTCACTTTCAGAATAATCTTCTTTTTTATTTTCCCTTCTTCGTCAGGATAAAAGTCCTTAAAATTCTCAATGTAACTGTACAAACGCGGGCTCATACCAGCTGAAAGAACCAGTGAAGAACTCAAGTTACTATTTGCAAAACCGCGTAAAGCAGCATGTGCATCGTTGTATTCAATGGGCAGATCTTCGCCATCTTTTTTATTTACCTGGTCCAGCTTTGTCATGATATTCACATCAATCGACCCAATGGGCAGATTCTCCTGGATCCATTTAGAAAAATCGTCAAATGCTTTCTTTCCCTTTACGGCCAGATTGAAATGTTTTTTGATGCTAGATGCATCAGGCAACATGTTGAAATATTTTTCAATTTCGCTTCCTGCGTTTGCTGCGGACTCTTTTAGTTCATTCACTTTTAGGGAAACAATTTCTTCCACCATATTTAAATAAGAAGTAATTCGTTTAGCCCGAAAATCTTCCACTTTTTTGGTGATCTCCTGAAAAGGAATATCAAATTTCTTACAGTAAAATTCCCGCATAGTTTCCATCAAACTATCATCCACCAGTGAAATGACCGACGAAATGCCGTAATGTGCTACGTTTATTGGGGAATCGATTGAGTAGCCTATTCCGAGTACAGGAATATGAAAAGAATGTCCTTCAAAAATCTTCATGATCTGTTTTTCTTCTTCACGTTTTTGGAATTCTCTTCAATACCAAAGACTAAGTGAATATGTTTTTATTGGGGATCAAAGGAAACAATATTCCCGAATAAGCATTGCAACAAAAGATGCATCTTTAACGATTAACACGAGATTTGACAAGGATAAAATAAACTCAATAAAATCCTGTACCGATTCATTCGAAAATTACAAATATTATTTTAACTGACCGATAGGTCATTTTTTTCAGAAAAAAATTGGATTTATAAAATATCCTTTTTAGTTTTGACCGACCGTTCAGTCAATAATTAAAATTAAGATGCCAAAAAGACCGGAACAATACGACGATATCAGATCACAGAAAAAGCAATTAATTATGGATACGGCGCTGGAGCTGTTTGCAGAAAACGGGTTCCACGCCACTTCCATCAGTCAGATTGCACAAAAAGCAGACATCTCAAAAGGGCTTACTTACAATTATTTTGAAAGCAAAACGGAGATACTGAACGAAATTATGGAACAGGGTTTCAACGAGATCTACAATAATCTTGACATCAACCACGACGGAATACTTACCGAAGAAGAGTTTATCTTTTTTATCCGCGAGAATTTCCGTCTGGTTCGCGAAAACCTGCAATATTGGAAACTGTTCTTCTCTCTTCTGCTCCAACCTAAAGTGTCAGCAACTTTTGCCGAACAATATCAGGTTAAAGCCGGACCGATATTCAATATGTTTTACCAGTTTATTGTATCAAGCGGAAGTAAGAATCCTGAATCGGATTTAATGGCGGTAGCTGCCATGATTGAGGGTGCCTTTTTATATGTGGTAGCTGCACCGGATGTTTTTCCAATGGAAATGATGGAAGATGCAGTTATTACCAGCAGTTTAAAAATTATTAAAGGACAATAAAATGAAATCTTTCAAAATAATCAACATGAGACTATTATCGACGATTTTCTTTTTAATCGCAGGGTCATTTTCTGCCATTTCCCAGGATATTAACGTTGAAGAAATAGTACGCAAAGCGGACGAAAAATTCAGAGGAACATCCAGTATTGGAGAACTGACAATGATTATTGAACGTCCAAGCTGGTCGCGAACGGTTTCGATGAAAAACTGGACTTTAGGCAATGATTATTCTCTGATTTATATTACTGCTCCTGCCAAAGAAAAAGGACAGGTTTTCCTGAAACGTGATAAAGAAATGTGGAATTGGGTGCCGAACATCGAACGGATGATTAAAATTCCACCTTCGATGATGATGCAATCCTGGATGGGGTCGGATTTCACAAACGATGATCTGGTACGCGAATCTTCAATGGCTGACGATTACAGCCAGACATTACTGGGTTACGAAGAACTGGAAGGTTATAATTGTTACAAAATCCAGTTGATTCCCCACGATGATGCACCTGTAGTTTGGGGTAAAGTGCTGATGTGGATTTCGAAAGAAGAACTCCACTGGTTAAAAGGTGAGTTTTACGACGAAGACGGAAATCTGGTAAATACCGAAATCCTGAGCGACATCAAAAAAATGGATGACCGCGTGATGCCAACACGCCTGGAAATGATCCCAGCGGACGAAGAAGGGAACAAAACCATTATGATCTTCGACAAAATAGACTTCGATGTAAAAATCGATGAGTCGTTTTTTTCTCAACAGAATATGAAACGAATAAGATAGAAAAAGCATTAATGCATTAACGCATTTAAGCATTTGCCTATGAAGACTAATATAAAACTTGCCTGGCGCAATCTCTGGAGAAACCGACGGCGAACGATCATAGCCGTCTCATCCATTGTTTTCAGTGTGTTGCTTGCATCGTGGATGCGATCGATGCAGGAAGGTTCGTACGACAGTATGATCGAAAATTCAGTAAAATTTTATTCGGGTTACCTGCAGGTACAAGACACAGCCTATTGGGATGAACGAACGCTGGATAACAGCTTTGAAGCGCCTGAAAAATTAAAGGAAGAAATCAGCAAAATTCCTGATGTTACGCTGGTAGTAAATCGTCTTGAATCGTTTGCGCTGGCAGCCAACCACCTGAAAAGTAAACCTGCCATGGTGATGGGAATTGAACCCGAAATGGAAGATCAGATCACCAAAATTTCGCAGAAAGTAAAAAAAGGACGTTTTCTGAAAACCGGCGATAAAGGTGCCATTTTGGGCGAAGGACTTGCTAAATACCTTGGACTTGATGTAGGTGACACGTTGGTAATGATTAGTCAGGGTTATCATGGAATGAGTGCCAGTGGATTGTTCAAGATTGTAGGACTGCTCTCCCACCCTAACCAGGAATTTAATAACCGGATGGTGTACCTCGATCTTGAAACTGCCCGTGATTTTTATTCAGCAAAGGGACTTTCCACTTCCCTTGTAGTTATGGAACATGACCACTACGAAGTAAAGCACATTAAAAAGGCAATTTCCGAAATAATACCGCCAAGTAACCGCGTAATGACCTGGGCCGAAATGCAACCCGATCTTGAACAGCTCATAGAGAGCGACCGTGGAAGTGGAATCATCATGCTTGGAATTCTATACATGGTCATCGCTTTCGGAATGTTCAGTGTAGTGCTTATGATGGTAAAAGAACGTACCCGTGAATTTGGCGTTGTACATGCAGTTGGAATGCAAAAAAACAAACTGGCGATCGTTGTATTCTTTGAAACCATTTTTATTGGATTGATAGGATGCAGTATCGGTGTAGCCATTAGTTATATCTTTTGCACATACTTCTATTTTAATCCTCTTCCAATGTCTGGTAAAATGGGTGAAGCTTATGAAGCATATGGAATGGAGCCTTTTCTTTTCTTCTCGCTGAAAGCATCGCTGTTTTACAGCCAGATGATACTGGTATTTTTTCTCAGTGTGTTTATTTCCATTTTTCCCATGTGGAATATTCACCGTTTGAAAATTACAAAAGCAATGCGTTCGTAACCTAAAAATTCTTGAATTATGATTTGGTCAATATCATGGAGAAATGTTTGGAGAAATAAGGTGCGAAGTATCATTATGATCGTAGCAATTGCACTTGGACTGATTGCAGGTGTGTTTTCCATTGCATTTATGCAGGGAGCTGTCGATGCGCGAATTGAATCGGCTACGCGTACAGAACTTTCTCATATTCAAATTCATGCTCCCAATTTCAGAGAAAACAATGAGACAAATCTCTACATCTCCGGGGCTGAAGAATTAACCACAAAAATAGAGAAGCTGAACGACGTGGAAGCAGCCAGCTATCGTTTGATAGCTGAACCTTTTATAATGGCTGCACACGGAACCGGCGGTGGAAAGATGATCGGGGTTGTTCCCAGTGATGAAAAACGGGTTACAAATGTTGCTGAAAAACTGGTGGAGGGAACCTATCTTGAAAAGGATGGACGTATGCCACCTGTTCTGATCGGTGAAAAACTCGCCACAAAATTAAAACTGAAAGTAGGGTCGAAACTGAATGTGCAAATGGTTGATCTGAGTGGTGATCTTTCATCAAAAGGGTATCGTGTGTGCGGTATTTATAAAACCGTCAACACCAGTTTTGATGAAACCACATTTTTTGTCCTGTTTGACGATCTGAAAAATCAACTGGGTGTGCCCGATGATGTTGCACACGAGATTGCAATTATCTGTACCAACGCCGACGAGGTGGAAAGTGTAAAACCTGAAGTGCAGAAACTAGCCGGAAATAACGATGTAGAAATTTGGAAAGAACTAAATCCGGAGATGTCGATCCTGACAGAATCGATGGATGAATACATGTACATCTTCATACTTATTATCCTGCTGGGGCTTTGTTTTGGTATTATAAATACCATGTTAATGGCCGTGCTCGAACGTACCAAAGAAATTGGAATGCTAATGGCAGTAGGAATGAACAAAAGGAAGTTATTCCGAATGATCATGCTTGAATCGGTAATGTTGACCCTCTCTGGAGGTCTGGTTGGGGTACTTCTGGGGTCATTAATCACCAAATATTTTGAAACCACTCCGATTGATGTTTCTGCATTTTCCGAAGGGCTCGAAAAATACGGATATGCTACAAAAATTTACACATCGCTGGATCCGCAAATGCTGGTAACAATTACCATCCTTGTTATTATCACAGGAATGATTTCAGCCGTATACCCGGCAAGGAAGGCATTAAAACTGAATCCGGCAGAAGCAACAAGATCAGAATAAATGGATACTAAAAGGATTAGAATTTTAAAAGACAATACAACATATTATGAAAATCATAGAAATAAAAAACCTGCACAAGATCTACAACAGCGATTCGGTGTCCGTACATGCTGTTAACGGGATTGATGTTTCGTTCGAAGAAGGCGAATTTACCGCCATCGTTGGACCTTCAGGCTCAGGGAAAACAACTCTTTTAAACATTGTTGGTGGGTTAGACGATGCTACCGAAGGAAGTGTTGAAATTGAAGGAGTAAAGATCAATGAGCTTTCAGCCAGAAAACTAACCGATTTTCGGATGAAAAACATTGGCTTCGTTTTCCAGGCCTACAACCTGATCCCGGTTCTTACAGCCAGGGAAAATGTGGAGTTTATCATGCACCTTCAGGGAGCTACTAAAACGGATCGCGATGCACGGACAACTGAATTACTGAAAGCTGTGGGACTGGGCGAAATGATGAACCGCCGGCCATCAAAACTTTCGGGTGGACAGCAACAACGTGTTGCCGTGGCCCGGGCACTGGCATCAAAACCCAAATTTGTGCTGGCTGACGAACCAACTGCCAACCTCGATTCCCATTCTACCGAAAATCTGCTCGATATTATGGAGCAGCTTAATAAAGAAGAAAAAATCACGTTTATATTTTCGACACACGATCAGCGCGTGGTAAATAAAGCTCGCCGCGTAATAACGATCGAAGATGGGAAAATTATAAGCGATATCACAAAATGAAACGAATCTGGGGATGGATAATATTGCTGGGACTTAGCAAGATGCTAACAGCCGGCGAAGTTGATAAAGATATTCTGAATACGGCAAAAAGTGCTACTTATCTTTCCCCTCTTGAAAAGGAAGTGATATACGAAATCAACCTTTTTCGTTCCGATCCGGCAAATTATTCAAGAAAGTACATCGAACCATTGAAAAAACAATACGATAAAAAAATCCTTCATTATCCGGGTGATAATAAGCCCATTTGTACCGTGGAAGGAGTGCGTGCATTGAATGAATGTGTCCAGGAACTGAAACGAATGTCGGCACGACCACTCTTGTATCCGAATAATGAGTTATCTATGGCTGCCAGGGATCATCAGCGTGATCAGCAAAGATCGGGAAAAACGGGGCATGTTGGAAACAACGGATCGAAGATGAAAGATCGCGTTGAAAAATATGGAAGATGGCTTCACCTGATTGGCGAAAACATTGCATACGGAAATACAAGTGCCCGCCAGATTGTTGTTTTTTTGCTCATCGATGACGGTGTTAAAGACCGTGGTCACAGATCAACGTTACTGAATCCGGATTTCAGTCTGGTAGGTGTGGCCTGCGGCTCTCACCCGGTTTACGAAACCATGTGTGTACTCGACTTTGCAGGTGGAATGGCAAAAGAGTAATATAATTTGCAAAAACAATGAGAATTCAGAAACTCATAAATAGCTTTAAGAAAAATATAGGGAAACATGCATTTTGTTTCAGGGTACGTACATTTTTACTGGCATTTGCAACAGTGTTAATCACAAATATGCATACGCATGCTCAATCCAGTATAGATTTTAACGGCTATGTAAAGGAACTGAGTATGTTTTATAAAACGCCGACCCCAATTCCGGTTTCAGCCACCGATTCATTAGATCAATTTCTTTTGAACGAAATTCACAACCGGCTCAATTTCAGATGGTACGCAAACACGAAACTAACTTTCGCGCTGGAAGTGAGAAACAGAATTTACTTTGGCTCAATCATTAAGAACTTTCCCGAATACGAAAGCTTTGTTAACCAGGATAACGGGTACCTTAATCTGGGAACAGTGTTGATCTCGCAGAATAACTGGTTCCTGCATTCGATGATCGACCGGGCTTGGGTTGATTATACCAATGGAAAATGGCAGGTCACTTTGGGACGGCAACGTGTTAACTGGGGAATTAATCTTGTTTGGAATCCAAACGATGTGTTCAATACCTTTTCTTATTTCGATTTCGATTACGAAGAACGTCCGGGAACAGACGGATTACGCGTTCAATATTATACAAGCGAAACAGCCTCAGCAGAGTTGGTTTATAAGGTGGGACATAACAGTAACGAGACCGCCATTGCCGGTATGTACCGCTTTTCTAAATTTAATTACGACTTCCAGTTTCTTGGCGGCTGGGTTGGCAAAGATTACGTGATTGGAGGTGGCTGGTCAGGCGATATTAAAGGTGGCGGTTTTCGGGGAGAGGCTACATGGTTTAAACCACGCGATAAAAATGATCCCACAAATTTTGAAACCTTTGTTGCATCCGTTTCCGGCGATTATACTTTTCACAACAGTTTGTACATTCACGTTGCTACTCTGTTCAATAGTTATGGTACCACTGGCGATGCAGGAGGAAGAAGTTTTTTTGCACCTAACATTTCTGCCAAATTACTCTCACTTGGCAGATATAACTTATTTGCCCAAACCTCTTACCCGATCACTCCACTATTTTCAGGAAATGTAGCCGCTATGATTAATCCCTGCGATGGTTCGTCGTTTATTGGCCCATCACTCACCTATTCCATTGGAAATAACTGGGAACTAATGGTAAACGGACAACTTTTCTTTGGACGTTCCGGCACTGAATATGGCGATTACGGTCGTGCAATTTACGGCCGCTTGAAGTGGGCATTTTAATTTTTCCGAAAATCGTTGTTAAATATGAATATTCGCTATTTTTGTACTCAAATTATGCGGGAGTAGCTCAGTGGTAGAGCATCAGCTTCCCAAGCTGAGGGTCGCGGGTTCGATCCCCGTTTCCCGCTCACTGGGGATAAAGGAGTTAGATGAAAGTCTGACTCCTTTTGTGATAAATAGGGTCGTGGGTTCTCCCTAATCGTCGGGGCCAGTTTTCCGCTCTTAAGCCGAATAAAAGTTCGGCTTTTTACTATTAACCTCTTAAAAAATAAAAACTTTGTAATACAAAGTTTTTATTTTAACTGCCTCTCTTTTTTAATCAATATTTCTACTTTATGATGAAGAATCCTACCCTACGAAGAATAAACTTTCACTTGTAAGCGTTGTTAATAGTACAAATCATAAATATAAAATGGACATGAAAAAGATTCTGGTTTTGCTACTTGCACTTGCAGCGGTTTTAATTAGCTGTAGCGATGAAAACAATAATATTGGGTCTGGTGTGCTTAGCGTTTCATTAACAGATGCACCAGGGGATTACGAAGCTGTTTTGATTGACCTTCAGGGCTTGCGAATCAATGCTTCAAATGACACTTTGGATGAAAGTGGCTGGCAGGACCTGGCTCTTGATACATTGGGTCAAATTGATCTGCTTTCATTGATTGATAGTAGTTCCATATTACTTACTAAAGAAGAATTACCAGCAGGAAGAATTAATCAAATGAGAATGGTTCTTGGATCAAACAATCAAATAGTTGTTGCGGGTGATACGCTTGAACTTGACACACCATCTGCTCAACAATCGGGACTAAAGTTTAATATTAATGCGGACATTACAGACAGAGATACTTTTAAAATAACTCTCGACTTTGATGCAGGCAAATCTGTTATTGCAAAAGGGAATGGCAGCTATTCACTTAAACCAGTAATTAAGGTAATTTCTGAGTAATTTTTATGGGTTATTCTTTCTATTGAATTTTATATGTTACAGATACAAACAGGAAAAGCTTCTTTAAGGAAGCTTTTTTATTTCAAGTTGATTTATAAAAAAGAACGGGGAAAGCTATAGGACGCTTTTTGAAGATGATTGATAATTTACAAACCCCTAAACACAGAACCAATCATAAATACAGAAATCGCTTTCCCCTACTTTTATCTTTTTGAATTCTTATAGGTTATATGTCTTCGCAAGTAGTATACCAAAACTATTATTAACTGTATTTCAACAGAATAAATATTTTGTTAAGTTATTTGCTTTCCCATCATGGGAATAATTTCCACGTCTGACATAAAAGTTTATTCCGATAAGTTAAAGTAAGACTACACAAAATATTGGTTTCATGGTAATCCAATTTTAAGTGAATTTTAATCTCAAAAAATAAAACAAAGGAAAATCCTTCTCAAATAAAGTGAGTAAAAGTTACAGCACAAAAGGCTTGAATGATTGATGTATGATTAGCAGTACCATGTTGTATTTCAGATGGTTATTTTGTAACTTATAGTAAGAAACCAAAATCATACTACCATGAAAAGGATCATCATGATCACAGTATTGTTCCTCCTTGTGTCAATGGTTCAGGTTCAGGCACAAAGCAAATACTCCATAGAAAATCTTCAGAAACGTTCACAAGAAGAGCTTGATGTTTATTACAACAAGGCATTGAAACTTCAACACACTGGAAGAATCTTCAATCTTGTAGGTCTTACAACATTGGGGACAGGAGCTGCAATTGTAATAGTAGGAACTATCGCTGATGCGGATCCCTGGGCACTGATAGGAGTAGGTTTAATTACTGAGATTATTGTAATACCATCCTTTTTAATTGGTATACCAACAAACTTAACAGGGAAAAGTAGGGTGAATCGAATTGATTTAATACGTAATACAGCTTTTAAGGATATTACGTTTGACTTGATGCCAACTGCACAATACAATTTAATCACACAAAACTACCAGCCCGCGATCACGCTTCATATCAAGTTTTAAATGAATAAGCAAAGTACTGAGTTTGGGTACACCATTTAGTATTATTCAGTATTTAAAAATAGAACTACTGATGAATTGAATAATGTTTCTCAGATTGTTTTTTATTGTTTATAAGTTTAAAAAGTAGGACAATGCTGATAATAAATCCAACAAATGCTATAACAAACAATACAAATAAAAAAGTTTTCATAATTAAAGATTTTGGTTTGTAAATAGTTATGTATTTCAACAGTTAGTTTACAAAATTCAACCCAAAACTCATAACACACTATATATCTGAGCATTATGCCTGAATTATAAAATTTTAGAGTGTTCCAGTATGGGACAATAATTCAATTTTATGGAAAATAATATTTATACTATTTCAACAAGTTAGGAAGTAAATACATCCAAGATTTTGACGTATAGATTATAACGATCGAATCAATTTTTAAAACTAAAAAGGCTTCGAATGAAGCCTTTTTCTTATTCATGCAATCATGAATGGTATATTATTTAATTTCATGGTCGGAAGAAAAAGGGTAGAACTAAATGGACGCTTTTTGAAGATGATTGATCATATACAAACCCTAAACACAAAACCAATCAAATTTTCGGAAGTTCTACCCTTCTCAAGCTTATTAATTGTAAAAACTTTATAAAAGTTACAAAATACAATTAAAAGATAAAATTGTATTTTATTAACATAAAACAGAATAAAATCGAAATATGCAGATATAACAGGCTTTCCGTAACCCATTTCCACAAAAAAAATCACAAAAAATACGCTAATAGACTCTGTTTTTTTTTTAGTCTAGGCAACAGTAATTACATAATATTTATTTCAATTCATTTAAATGATGCTCTTCAACGACACGTTTATGGTTAAATCATTATTTAATTGAAATTGGCATTGTTGATTTCTCGCTGATTGAATAACTTTCGAATTATGAAACTTCTCGTGGTTCGGTAATTTTCATTTGTGTTTTGAACATATTATTATATTTACAATATTCAAGTTGAACAGGCACTTAGATGAAAAACACTATTCTCGAAATATGCTGGATTCTGATTCTGGTAATTACAGAAATCAAAATGGTTTCCGCCCAGAATAGCTTAACGACTTATCAGCAAAAAATAATTGAATACACAACGGATGATCGGTTTCTACCCGAGTCGGTTCTGGCAATCCCCGATCATCCAACCATTCCATCGCCTTTAAAACAATTCGGCTACATTATTGGCGAACCCGGGTTAATGCATCATACCAATAAAATTTATGGTTATTACAAAGTGCTGGAAGCCAATACCAGTAAACTAAAAATGATGCAAATCGGCACTAGTGAAGAAGGACGTCCAATAAATCTGGTTGTTATCAGCAGCGAAACAAATATGCTCTACATTGACCGTTACCGCGATTATATTGCAAAGCTTGCTGATCCGCGAAATCTTGAAAGTGATGAAGCAAAACAGCTTATTCAGGACGGGAAAGTGATCTACTTTTTAAACGGAGGTATGCACTCTGCAGAAATGGGTTCACCTGAAACATTAATGGAACTGGCTTACCGGCTGGTAGCTGATGATTCGCAACCTATTCAGAAAATTCTTGATAATTGTATTGTCCTTATCAATCCGGTTTCAGAACCCGATGGACGCGATAAACAAGTGGATTGGTATTATCGTTATACAAAAGACCGTGAAGAGTATGACGATGCCATGCCCCGCTCCTCCCCTTACTGGGGCAAGTATGTTTTTCACGACAATAACCGTGATGGCCTGCAGGTAACCCAGGAAATTACCAAAGCAATATTTAAAATCTATTTCGACTGGCACCCAAACGTGATGCTGGATTTACACGAATCGGTTCCGTTACTTTATATTTCTACCGGAACCGGTCCTTATAACGAACATGTCGATCCGATAACAATTGGGGAATGGCAGACAATTGCAAACCACGAAATGACTTCGTTGTCAGCCCAAGAATTACCAGGCGTTTTCGATTGGGCATTTTACGACGGATGGTGGCCAGGTTATGGTATTTGGGTAGCCAACAACCACAATTCCATAGGCCGTTTTTACGAAACATTTGGAAATGCTGGCGCGAACACTTATCTGCGGGATATCACCAAAGCAAAGTTTGCCGGTGCGCCGGTAACTTCGCGCGAATGGTACCGGCCGGATCCCTCGACAGGTAAATTATATTGGTCGTCCAGAAACAATATAAATTATACCGAAGCCGGAATTCTTGCTTCCCTGCAGTTTGCTGCCGACAATCGTACAACACTATTACAGAACTTTTATCAAAAAGGACTAAACGGGATAAATTTTGCAAAGAATCATGACACAAAAATGTTTGTAATACCGGCAAAACAACGTGATCCACATATGGCTGCCTTCCTGGTCAATCAACTCCGCACGCAGAGGATCGAAGTAAAAAAAGTAAAAAACAACAATGAATATGTTATCACTCTCGACCAACCATACAGTCGTTTTGCATACGATTTATTAACGGAACAACATTATCCGGTCGAAGCCCAATTTCCTCCCTATGATGCCATTGCCTGGACATTGGGATACATGTATGGTGTCGATGTGCAAAAAGTTGACAGCATCCGTTATAAAAACGATGTTCTGGAATCACTCGATCACGATATAGAATACAAAGGGAAAGTTGATAAAGAGGCTTCTGTATATATCCTGGAAAACAAAGCCCAAAGTTCGATAATTTCAGCATTATACAGCGCTCATCACGATTACCGGAAATTCAAAGCAGAAATATTGGATTCTGTAACTATAACAGGAAACGACACTTTGCAACCCGGTACAATTCTTCTTTCAGGATTAAAAAAGAATCAGTTCGACATCTGGGCCGATGAATTTGGTCTTGACCTTCAGGCTGGTAATATTGAAACGGAAAACAAGCATCTTATAAACTTACCAAAAATTGCCGTTTACCATAGTTGGACCAGCACCCAGGCAGAAGGTTGGGTAAGGTACACTTTTGAACAAAAAGACATTCCCTACACTTCCATCGACAAGGATGACCTAAAAGAAGGGATGCTGAAGGAGAAGTTTGATGTAATTATCATTCCCCATCAGGGTGGAGATTTAAGTGGTTTTATTAATGGAGTTGAAGACCGTTTTGGACCGATTGCCTTTACAAAAACTCCCGAGTACGTTGCCATGGGAGCACCCGATTCTTCTGAAGATATTACAGGTGGCCCGGGATTCTACGGAATGAATAATCTGAAAAAGTTTGTGAAAGACGGGGGAGTTCTGATACCCCTTGAAAATTCTGCTGCTATTATTGCCGATGCCGGTTTTTCACGCGAGGTGAACAGCTTCACACCTGAAGGTTTATTTCATCCCGGATCGATCGTAACAGCTAAAGCAAGAAACGTAAAAAGTCCAATTTTGTATGGATTTCCTGAAACTTTTTCGCTTTTTAAAGGAAACGGTAAACTGTTGAGCACCGAAAAATATGATAGAGGATTAGTAGTAGCTCAATATGGAACTTCACAACCTGAAGACGAGAAAGAATATACAGGAGCTGTTTTAGGCCGGGAAAAAATGGAAGGCATTAGCAATCAACCACCTGAGAAAGAAGACACAAGCAATAAATCAAAAAAAGAGGATCGCTACGTTCTTTCCGGAATGGTACGAAATGAAAAGGCAATTATTGGTCAGGCTGCCATATTAAACGTACCTCTCGACCAGGGACATATCATTTATTTTACATTCAATCCGTTAAACCGGTACTTGAATCATCACGACGCTTCTCTACTTTGGAATTCAATTATCAACTGGAATTCTTTATAAAAGACAAATCTATCTGAATTTTAAAATCTTTTAACAAAACAAAATGCGTGTTATTTGTTATTATTAAAAAAGAACAAATACATGAGTTACTATTTAAACACTACAGTAAACGGCAAAAGTTTCGAAGAAGCAATTGCAAGCGTAACAGAAGAACTCAAAAAAGAAGGCTTTGGAGTTCTCTCAACCATTGATATGTCGGGTGCATTCAAAAATAAATTGAATGTAGACTTTAAAAAATATACTATTCTTGGTGCCTGCAACCCGCATTATGCATACAAAGTTCTTCAAACAGAAGACAAATTGGGTGTATTTCTTCCTTGTAATGTGGTTGTAGAGGAAAACGACAACGGTTCAGTTGATATTTCAATTGTTGATCCGGTTTCGTCCATGACAAAGGTTGACAACAAACATGTTGAAGGTTTTGCAGCTGAAGTTCAGGAAAAATTACAACTCGTAATCAACAACCTGAATTAACTTTTGACAAAAGCAAACTGTCACAACGCGTCCCAATATTTACTATAAAGCTATCAGATTCCTCTAACTCAGGACAAAACTTTACTGAGAGAGGAATCTGTATTGTTTATTCACTTTCCTAACCAGTTTTTCTTCTTCTTAATACTTCATTACTAAATTTATAAAGTTGAAGTGAGTTCAGTTCTAAAGCGATTTATGAACTATTTTTTCAGTATATTTGCTTCGTGTTTTAAGTAAGCTTAAATATATTTTTTAGCATGAATACTTATAATTCGGCATCAGTCGAGAATTTTATTAAAACAATCTACCAGTTTGAAGACCGCGAAGACTTCGACACTCGATCGGGATCGATTGCAAGGGAACTCGGCATTACCAATGCAGCAACTACCGATATGGCCCGAAAACTGGCACAAAAAAAACTGATTAACTACGAAAAGTACAAGGAACTTTCTCTTACTGAATCAGGGAAAAAACTGGCCAAAGAAATCATCCGGAAACATCGGCTTTGGGAAACTTTTCTTCACGAAGTGCTGGGACTTACTTTACACGAAATCCATCGCGAAGCAGAATTGCTTGAACATGCAACCTCTGGTTTTCTACTCGATAAAATCGACCGGTTTCTTGGCAATCCTTCACTCGATCCTCACGGCGAACCTATTCCCGATAAAAATGGTGATTTTCAACCTGCAGGCGAGTGTTTGTCTTTATCAGCAGCGATTGCAGGAAATGAATATGAAATTTGTCGTTTAATCGGATCCAATAAGGAATTTTATGATTTCTGTTCAGAGAACAGGCTTCATATCGGATCGCAACTTCGCTTGAATAATCAGTATATTCAAAGTAAAATGACTGAAATTATTATACAGGAAAGTAAATTACTTTTAAATGCCGAGTGGTCGCGTTTTATTTTTGTAAAAACTTTGTAATGAAAATATAAAACTATGAATACGAATATTTTACTCGAACTTCACCCCGGATGGACACTTCTTGCGGGACTGGCAATTGTAGCCGTTCTGGGGTGGTTTTTTATGCCGCAAAAAGGTGGTTTGGCGCTGCTCAGCAATATAAAATCGAATAATACAAGGGTTCATCTGGAAGATGCCTTAAAGTTTATGTTCGACTGCGAATACAAAGGTTTATCCTACGATATGAACAGCATTGCAGGTAACCTGCACATCAAGTCTGACCGAGCCGGTGATCTGGTGGAACGTCTTCTAGAAATGGAACTGATCCGGCTAAACGATCAGCAGATTGAACTTACCGACACCGGCAGATCGTATGCTTTGCGCGTCATTCGTGTTCACCG
>DAOPJR010000046.1:25994-29631 GCA_035399765.1 Draconibacterium sp.
AAAAGTATTTACGAACAACTTGTTGTGCTTGGTTTATATCCGGGAATGCAAGTATATGTAACTGATGTGGAAGAAAACAAGATCACTTTTGCAGCCGACGGTGACGAGTGTATTCTTACTCCGCTCTTTGCCAGTCAGATAACAGTTGAAAAACTTTCAGGTGTAAAACCAAAAACGCATCGTCAGGAATTGCTTTCCAACCTTGCCATTGGCGAACATGCCGAAGTAACAGGTATTTCTGCCAATCTTCGCGGACAGCAACGTCGCCGTTTAATGGATCTGGGAATTGTTCCGGGAAGTCATATTTCAGTGGTTATGAAAAGTGCGTCTGGTGACCCGATCGGTTACCGAATAAAAGGTACAACAGTTGGAATCCGTAAAAACCAGGCCGACCTGGTATTTGTAAACCGTAAAAAAGAAAAAGAACATGAGCGTGCCTGATAATTGTGCCACCTGCCCTGCTGCGCATAACAGGGCTAACCTTATAAAACTTGGGCTCGATCTGAGTGAAGTGGATTATGTAATTGCCATGGCCGGAAACCCGAATACGGGAAAAAGTACGGTTTTTAATAACCTCACCGGCTTGCGTCAACACACCGGGAACTGGCCGGGGAAAACCGTTTCGCGGGCTGAAGGTGGTTTTAGTTATAATGAGAAGCGATACAAAGTAGTGGATTTGCCGGGAACCTACTCGCTGCTTTCCACCAGCACCGATGAAGAAGTGGCCCGAAACTTTATTCTTTTCGGACAACCCGATGTAACGGTTATCGTGGTGGATGCCACCCGCATTGAAAGAAACCTGAACCTGGCTTTGCAAATCCTGGAATTGACTGACCGGGCTGTGATGTGCGTGAACCTGATGGATGAAGCCAAACGCAATAACGTAGAGATTGATATCCGTGCGTTGTCGCGCGAATTAGGGATTCCTGTGATTCCGGCAGCTGCCCGTCGCCGCGAAGGAATGGATGAATTGCTGGCTGCCATTGAAGAAGTAGCCACCGGAAAATACATTTGCAAACCACACAAGATAAAAAGCCGTTCACCTCAGCTGAATCATGCCATTCAAAACATCGCCGCCAGGCTTGAAGAAGAATTTCCGGGAATGCCGAATATTAATTGGGTGGCACTGCGCTTGCTCGAAGGCGATAACAGCATCATCGAAGCACTTAGAAGCGGTGAATTGGGAAACATCAATGTCGCTGAAGACAATGTTCAAGCTTAAGAATTAATAATGGAAAACAAGATGAATAAAAGAGAGGAAATTTTGGCGGCAGCTAACGCAGCACGATGGGAACTTGGAGATACGTTCCACGACACCATTATTGAATCGATTTACGAAGATGCGTCGCGAATTGCCGCGAAAGTCGTTCATCAAAAAGGAGAAAAAGAAGCTTACAGTTTCGACATGAAAGTTGACCGGATTGTAACCAGTCGCTGGCTGGGATTCCCACTCATGTTTTTACTGCTGGCGGTGGTATTCTGGCTAACTGTGGCTGGTGCCAATTACCCGTCGGCACTGCTTTCGTCGGTGCTGGTTGATTTCCTGCATCCCTGGTTAAAACATGCAGCGGATGCTATTCATCTGCCCTGGTGGTTGTCAGGTGCACTGATCGACGGAGGTTATTTGTCGATGGCGTGGGTGATTTCAGTGATGTTGCCTCCTATGGCTATTTTCTTCCCTATTTTCACCTTGCTCGAAGATCTTGGCTACCTTCCGCGCGTTGCGTTTAATATGGACAGCCTTTTCCGTCGTGCCGGTGCGCATGGGAAACAGGCACTTACCATGAGCATGGGTTTTGGGTGCAACGCAGCCGGTGTGGTTGCGGCCCGTGTAATTGACAGCCCGCGCGAACGACTAATCGCTATTATTACCAATAATTTTTCATTGTGTAATGGACGCTGGCCTACACAAATCCTGATTGCTACCATTTTTATCGGAGGTCTTGTTCCGGCTCAAATTGCAGGTATTGTTTCTGCCGGAGCAGTGGTTGCTATCGCGGTTTTAGGCATTGGATTCAGTTTGCTCGTTTCCTGGTCGCTTAGCAAGTCATTTTTAAGAGGTGAAGCTTCGGCTTTCAGCCTGGAGTTGCCTCCTTATCGTCCGCCAAGAATCTGGCAAACACTTTATACTTCGCTAATTGACCGTACTTTGATTGTGCTTTGGCGCGCCATTGTTTTTGCACTTCCTGCAGGAATTATAATCTGGTTGGTGGCAAACGTTAAAATTGGCGACCTGAGTTTGGCCGAACATTTTATTAACTGGTCAAATCCGTGGGCTGTGGTATTTGGATTGAACGGAGTCATCATACTTGCTTATATTATTGCCATCCCGGCTAACGAAATTGTGATTCCAACAGTTCTGATGTTAACAGTTCTGAGTGTTAAACTGACCGGAATCGGTGCCGGTTCCGGCGTGATGTTTGAAATGGGTTCCGTTGGCGATACGGCGAATATTCTGCACGCGGGTGGTTGGACACTACTCACAGGTATCAACCTGATGCTATTCAGTTTACTTCACAATCCCTGTTCAACAACCATTTTGACAATTTACAAGGAAACCAAAAGTTTAAAATGGACGGTATTTTCCACTTTTATGCCCATCATGCTTGGACTGATAGTGACTTTCGTTACAACCCAGGTCTGGAACCTGATTCATATATAAGTAACTGTAACTCGAATACGAAAATGACGAAAAAACAAATATCCCTCGATTTTCTGGAACGGGCTGCCAAAGGTGATTCCCGTAAGGCTTTCGAACTTTATATGGCACCGAATTTCAAACACCATAATGTTTATTTTCCGGGCAATGCCGATACCATCATGCTGGCAATGGAAGATTCAGCTAAAATGAACCCTGATAAAATATTTGAAGTACAGCGTGCACTGGAAGACGGTGATCTGGTAGCAGTGCATTCCCGTGTTCGGCAAAGTCCCGAGGAATTAGGTTTTGCAGTCATCCACATTTTCCGTTTCGAAAACAACAAAATTGCAGAAATGTGGGATTTCGGACAGGAAGTTCCTGAAGATATGATAAACGAGAATGGAATGTTCTAATGTAATTGTGGTGCCTGCCGATTAAAAATGCTGGCTTGTTATTTCGATGAGCTTGCGAAGAGAAATCATTTTACATTGATACAGATTTCTCTCCGCCAGTAGACGGATCGAAATGACAAATAATGATAATGGCAGAATAAACAAAAAGAGCCGCGAATTGCGGCTCTTTGATGTTTGGGAGGTACTTTTTTAATTCTGACCGACTGCTTTGTCCAGCATCAGCATTTGGTTGATCACCACTTCGGTGATGTAATGTTTTTCACCGTCTTTATCCTCGTACGAGCGATTGGTGAGCTTCCCCTCGATCGAAACCTCTGAACCTTTTTTCAGGTATTTCTCTGCAATTTCGGCTTGCTTGCCCCAGGCGACAACGCGGTGCCAGGTGGTTTCGCTTTGTTTGTTACCGTTTTGATCACGGTAAATTTCGTTGGTAGCTATATTAAAATTAGCCACGGTTTTTCCGCTGTCCAACTTTCTTACTTTCGGGTCTTCACCCAGGTGGCCGAGAAGCCTGACGCTGTTTCTTAATGCATTCATGATAAATACTTTTTTAGTTATTACTGTGGAGCTTTGTTTTTAATTC
>DAOPJR010000047.1:0-26685 GCA_035399765.1 Draconibacterium sp.
AATGATTTAAGCGCTTTTGGTTCGGAACGATTTCCGATTTGGTGACTCAGCTGGGATTCGAACCCAGGACCCCATCCTTAAAAGGGATGTGCTCTACCAACTGAGCTACTGAGTCATCCTTGGATGTCCTTTGTTTATCAAAGGCGGGTGCAAAAGTAGTATTTATTTTTTTTCACACAAACCTAACATGTACTTTTTTGAAAAAAATTGACCTTCTTCTCAATTTATTCTTTTACCACAAACATGCATCACCCTGATAATCAACAACACCCGATCAAACGAGCACTCTCAAAAGAATTATGAAGTTCCGTCCTTCACACTTTATTTCGCGTTAATAATTTGAAAGGAATGAAATTATATCGTAGTTTTAGGCTCTTCCAAAACCAGGCTTTTTAAAAATATAAGGGAAGTAAAAATCAATAATTTGATCAGTACCGAAGGATATATTGTTATTGCGGTTGTGGTGATTACCATTGTTGCTTTGGCCAAAGAAATGCTTCGCCCGGGATTGGTTTTCTTTTCTGCTGCCATTATTCTGTTAACTTTCAATATCATTTCTGCTAACGATATGTTGGCTGGTTTCTCCAATAAAGGAATGCTTACCGTGGGTATTCTTTTTCTTGTGAGTGAAGGAGTCCGTCAATCGGGGATTTTGAATAGGTTGGCTCAAACCTACCTTCCGAGGAAAAGACGAAAAATGGTATCACTTCTGCCTTTAATCATGATTCCTGTTTCTGCACTTTCTGCATTTTTAAACAATACTCCTGTTGTTATCATTTTTGCACCTATTATAAAAAAATGGGCTGAAAATCTGAATTTATCTTCAAAGAAATTCCTTATTCCACTTTCTTATGCAACTATTTTTGGTGGCATGTGCACACTGATTGGGACCTCTACAAACCTGGTTGTACATGGTCTGTCACTTGAAAATGGATTCAGTGGATTCAGCATGTTTGAATTAGGTAAAGTGGGCGGAATTATAGCGCTGGCTGGTACTTTGTATATGACCGTGTTCGGGAATTTGCTACTACCAGGTAAAAAGATTGTTTTTAACAGTAAAAGTTCAGCTGAATTTAAAGATTATTATTACGATGTCATTATCCCTGAAAACAGTAATCTGGTTGGTCTTGAAGTTAAAAATGGCAGACTTAAGGAATTAAAGG
Organism: Draconibacterium sp.; assembly: GCA_035399765.1. Classification (GTDB taxonomy): domain Bacteria; phylum Bacteroidota; class Bacteroidia; order Bacteroidales; family Prolixibacteraceae; genus Draconibacterium. The sequence continues at coordinate 1,164 of DAOPJR010000047.1, forward strand.
GACTTTTTGTACAAATTATCAACCGCGACGGGAAGGTAATTGAATGCAGAAAGGAATCAGTTGAGATTCTTGCGAATGATAAATTGCTGGTAGCCGGTAAATCAGATCAATTAAATTTCATCCTTGAGAATGAAAATCTAAAACTAAGTGGTATCGATCTGATTAAAGGAATTCCAAAGAACCATCTGAAACAGTATGAAGCGGTTATTGCACCCCGATTTCCCGCAGTAGGTAAAACCATCCATGAATTTAATTTTTACGACCATTATCAGGCAGTTGTGCTGGCAATTCATCGGAACGGGGAACGCCTTACCTCAAACATGGACAAATTAAAGCTTAGAGCAGGAGACAATCTTGTACTGCTTACCACTGAAAAATTTGCACAAAACTGGGGTGATTCCAAGATCTTTTACCTCACTTCTTACATCCGCGACTATAAAACAACAGGAACCGCCTGGAAAAAATGGCTGGCATTTGTTATCCTGATTATAATGATAGTTGGTGCAACATTCGGTAAGTACATACATACACCGAATGAAATTGAGTTTGACATGTTTTATTTTGCTGCAATTGCCGCCATTTTACTGATCTGGCTAAAAATTCTTCCACACCAGAAATATACCAAAGCCATCAGTTGGGATGTGCTCATTACCATTGCTTGTTCTTTTGCCATTAGTAAAGCCTTGCAAAATTCCGGTGCAGCTGAGGGTATTGCAAGAACAACAGTTAATTTTTCAAAAGGATTTGGACCGATTGGCGTTCTTGCAGCCATTTACCTTATCACAACTATTTTTACTGAAATAATAACCAATAATGCTGCCGCAGCCCTGGTTTTTCCTATTGCCCTGGCAGCCTCGCAACAATTAGGTGTCGATCCGAAACCCTTTTTCGTAGCAATTGCCATTGCCGCTTCTGCCAGTTTCTCAACTCCCGTTGGATACCAAACCAACTTGATTGTTCAGGCTATCGGAAATTATAAATTCACTGACTATCTAAAAATTGGCCTTCCCCTTAATTTACTGGCTTTCCTGATTTCAATTTTGGCTATTCCGTATTTCTGGCATTTTTAATCATTTCTAAACTCAATCGGAAGTGATCTGTTTTCCTTTAGGGCTTAGAATAAAATTCTATCTTTGCCACACTTAAAAGTTTTATTGATTAAGTCTAAATAGATGAGTGAATATTCTTTGACCAACCTTCGTGAACTGGAGGCGGAAGCCATTCACATTATCCGCGAAGTGGCGGCAGAATTTGAGAATCCGGTGATGTTGTATTCGATCGGAAAAGATTCTTCGGTGATGGTGCGTTTGGCTGAAAAAGCGTTTTATCCGGGAAAGGTTCCTTTTCCGTTGATGCACATCGATTCGAAATGGAAATTCCAGGAAATGATTGAATTCCGTGATAATTACGCCAAAGAAAAGGGCTGGGATTTGATTGTCCATTACAACAAGGAAGGTTACGAGAGTGGTGTAGGGCCTTTTACCCATGGAAGTAAAGTTCATACTGATATTATGAAAACCCAGGCTCTTCTGGAGGGGTTGAATAAGTATAAATTTGATGCTGCTTTTGGCGGGGCACGTCGAGATGAAGAAAAATCGCGTGCGAAGGAAAGAATCTTTTCATTCCGCGATAAATTTCATCAGTGGGATCCCAAAAACCAGCGTCCCGAGTTATGGAACATTTACAATGCAAAAGTTCAGAAAGGTGAATCCATACGTGTTTTCCCAATTTCAAACTGGACGGAACTGGATATCTGGCAGTATATTCGTTTGGAAAAAATCCCGATCGTGCCGCTGTATTATGCCAAGGAGCGTCCGATTGTTGATATGGATGGTACGCTGATAATGGCTGATGACGACAGGATGCCAAAAGAACTGCGTGATAAAGCAAAAATGCGTAAAGTACGCTTCCGTACCTTGGGTTGTTACCCGCTAACCGGAGCCATTGATTCTGATGCTGATACCATTGAAAAAATCGTGGAAGAAATGATGACAGTTACGGTTTCTGAGCGAACTACCCGCGTAATCGATTTTGACCAGGAAGCCAGTATGGAACAGAAGAAACGCGAGGGATATTTCTAGATTCTCGATATTGAATTCTTGATCTTCGATTATCAAGTATCCACTATCTAACATCCAGTATCAAAAAAAATGACAGACATAAAATTAAATATTCAGGAGTTCCTCGACCAGGACCAGAAAAAAGATCTTTTAAGACTTCTCACTGCAGGTAGTGTTGACGATGGTAAATCAACCCTGATAGGCCGTTTGATGTTCGACAGCAAAATGTTGTATGAAGACCAGCTTGCTGCCCTCGAACGCGACAGCAAACGGGTTGGTCATGCCGGCGAAGATATTGACTATGCTCTTCTCCTCGATGGTTTGAAAGCTGAACGTGAACAGGGAATCACCATCGATGTAGCTTACCGTTATTTTTCAACCGCTAAACGTAAGTTTATCATTGCCGATACACCCGGACATGAACAGTACACCCGTAACATGATTACCGGTGGATCGACTGCCAACCTGGCCATCATCCTGATTGACGCGCGTCATGGTGTGATTACTCAGACCAAACGGCACACTTACCTCGCCAACCTGTTGGGGATTAAACATGTGGTAGTGGCTGTCAACAAAATGGACCTGGTTGATTTTAGCGAAAAACGTTTTGAAGAGATTCGCGAATCTTACGAAGCTTTCGTTACTCAACTCGACATTCCCGACGTAAATTTTATCCCGTTATCAGCTTTGAAAGGTGATAACGTGGTGGAAACATCAGATAAAATGAAGTGGTACCACGGACCAAGCTTATTGGAATTCCTCGAAAATGTGCACGTAAGCAGTGACCGTAACTTCGACGACATGCGTTTCCCTGTTCAGTATGTGTTGCGCCCGGATATTAAATTCCGGGGATTCTCCACTTCAGTAGCCTCTGGAATCATTCACAAAGGTGATGAAGTAATGGTATTGCCTTCGATGAAGAAATCAAAAGTACAATCGATTGTCACTTACGATGGCGAATTGGATTATGCTTTTCCTCCACAATCTGTTACAGTGACATTGGAAGATGAAATCGATATTTCCCGTGGCGACATGCTGGTTCATCCCGATAACCTGCCACGTGTGGAACGCCAGTTTGAAGCCATGTTGGTTTGGATGGATGAAAAGGAGATGAATCTCTCAACACAATTTTATATCAAACAGGCCAATAACAACACTAAGGCGCGAATCGACCAGATTCGTTACCGCGTAGATGTAAATACGCTGGAAAAATCGAGTATCGAAAAATTCAAACTGAATGAAATCGGGCGCGTAGTTCTTACCACAACCAAGCCTCTTTTCTTCGATCCGTATAAAAAGAACAAACAAACCGGTTCTTTCATTCTGATTGACCCGGTAACTCATAATACCTGCGCTGTAGGTATGATCATCGACAAACTGGGAAGTAAAAACCTGCTGTCGAGAATTACTGACCACGACAAAGAAAAAATAGCAGCCGGAAAATCCTTAATCAAAACAGAGGAACGTCAACATAAACTGAATCAGAAAGGAGAAACCATCTGGATTACGGGATTACACGGTTCGGGAAAAAACGAACTGGCATTCAGTCTGGAAAAGAAATTGTTCGAAAGCGGTGCAACAACCGTTCTGATTGACGGAAGCACGTTACGCTCCGGACTTTCAAAAGAGTTAGACTTCTCTCCTGCCGATCGTGCCGAACACCTGCGTCGTGTGGCTCATATTTGTAATATGCTGAACGACCAGGGAATCATTACAATTTGTTCCTTTATTTCAAGAAACAATTCGTTGAGAGAACAGATTGCCGAAATAATTGGCCCACATCGATTCCACCTGTTTTACATGGATGCAACATTGGACTATTGCAAACAAAATAAACCCGAACTATACGAGAAAATAGAACGGGGAGAGACAGAAAATTTACCGGGTGTTGACCTCGAATACGAAATCCCGGAGAATGCTAAAATGAATCTCAAACCTGAAAAGAACGAGCAAAACCTCGATGCGATAATTGATTATTTAGCAAAAGAAAAAATATTTCCCATTCATTAAAATGAAGATACTGGTAACAGGTACAGCAGGTTTTATTGGATATCACCTGGTCAACAAATTGGTTGAAACAGGATCGGAAGTAGTTGGAATCGACAGCATTAATAACTACTATTCAACAGAGTTGAAGATGGCCCGGCTGGTCGAAGCCGGAATTTCATCGGAAGCTGAAAACTGGAATCAGAAAATACAGAGTACCAAATTTCCAAACTACTCTTTTATCCGTATAAAGCTTGAAGACCGCGAGCAAATCAACCGGCTTTTTGCAGAGGAAAAATTCGATGTAGTTTGCAACCTGGCAGCACAGGCTGGTGTTCGTTACAGCATAGAAAATCCTCATGCTTATATAGAAAGCAACATTGTTGGATTTGCAAACATTCTGGAAGCTTGCCGTCATAACCACATAAAACATTTGGTATACGCCAGTTCTTCCAGTGTTTACGGGAACAGTAAAAAAATGCCACTTTCGGTGGACGATCGTGTTGATAATCCGATTAGTTTGTACGCCGCTACCAAAAAAAGTAACGAACTGATGGCGCACACTTACAGTCATCTTTACGGAATTCCAACCACTGGTCTTCGTTTTTTCACCGTTTATGGCCCGTGGGGTCGCCCCGATATGGCTTACTTCTCCTTCACGAAAAACATCCTGGCAGAACAGCCGATCCGGATATTCAATCACGGAGATCTTTACCGCGATTTCACCCATATTGATGATATTGTTGATGGAATAGTGAAAATTATTCGCCAGAACAAAGAACAAAGAATAAAGAATAGGGAACTTTACAAATTATACAACATTGGTAATTCTTCACCGGTAAAACTGCTCGATTTTATTGAGACGATTGAAAAGGCGCTGGGCAAAAAAGCCATTAAAGAATACACCGATATGCAACCCGGCGATGTATATAAAACCTTTGCAGATGTAAGCGATCTGGAAAAAGATTTTGGTTACTCTCCCGATACTCCACTTGAAAAAGGAATCGAAGAGTTTGTACAATGGTACAAAGCCTATTACAGATAAAAAGCCGGGGCACGAACATAAATCGTACCCCGGCTTTTAAAAAAGGCAAACCTGTAAGCCGGGTTCTGTTCCTCAATTTCTCGAAGTCTTTATCATTTATCTTGCCCAGGTATCACTACCTGAGTCCTGCAGCCTACCCCTCCTGATTCTCTTGTGCGTTGAGAACGAAACGGGCCGCTTCGCTGCGCCGCAACAGCGGCAAGCAATCAGGATATACATGGCTTTGCAACCCGTGAGACATACGGCTGATGATGTTGCCACCACCACCGGTGTGCTTTTACCACACCTTTTCACCCGTTCCAGGTTATGGACTCGCCAAAACCAGGTGGTCATTTTCTGTTACGTTGCTATCCCCTTTCAAAGATCTTCCCGCTAGGAAGCACGGTGCCCTGTGTTGCCCGGACTTTCCTCCCTTCAACCGAAATCGAAGAGCGATAAAGCGGTTTGCCGGTGCAAAAGTAAACAAAAGGATGAAAGATTAAGGATGAAGGATTAAGATTAAATCATTATATTGAGATTTAGATAATTCACTAAATATCCTACCATGGAAAGAGACCTCAAACTTCGAACAAAAATGTTTTGTATGAATTGTATTAAGTTGGCTGAAAATCTCCCAAATAGTTTCTTAGAGAATCACATAAAAGGTCAATTAATAAGAAGTTCAACTTCTGTAGCAGCTAATTTCAGAGCAGCTCAGTTGGCTCAAAGCAAAGCCTCATTTGTTTCCAAACTCAGCATTGTTATTGAGGAAGCCGATGAATCTCAGTTTTGGATAGAAATGATAAAAGACAGTTGTATTATTGTTTCAGACGATCGGGAAAAACTTGAAAAAGAAGCTTCTGAGTTAGTCGCCATCTTTATCTCTTCCAGGAAAAAGCTACAAAACCGCACCTTCAATTAAACCTTAATCCTTCATCAATTATCCTTTTCTAAGGATTACCATCGTTGCCCCGTAACCGTATTCCTTGAACGAGGCATCCTGGAAATAATATTTTTTGAATTTTGACTGGAGTAATTTAGCTACTTCCTGCTTCAGAACACCCTGCCCCACTCCGTGAATGAAAACAATACGCTTTACACGATCCCGGATGGCTGCATTCATTTCTGATTCTACTTTCTCGAGCTGAATTTCCAAAATTTCACGGTTGCTCAACCCTTCGGGCTGATCAAGCAGTTCAGTAATATGAAGATCAATCACCACCTCTTCATCCGATTTTTTCTTTACGGGATTTTTTGGCTTGGACTCTTCTGTTTTTTGCATAACAAGTGATTTGAAGTCATCTTCTGTAAGTTTATCCAGCTCATTATCAGCTACTGTAGGGGCAATTTTCAAAATCAAAGCTTCTTTCTTAAAATAGCTGTTTCGTTGAAAAGTGGAAGCTTTGTAAAACTTTACCGGGTTGATTTTGAATTTCTTTACAAAAGGCTGATTCGGTTCTTTTTCCGAATCGCGGAAATAAATAATTTGAAAAACAAAATCAGGCAGATTAGAAAAATCTTCCTGAGTAAGTGAATCAATTTTCAGTCTGGAGTTGGAACGTATAGTGCCACTGGTTTGATGTTCCACTCCGCTTTCTTTCGAATACGAATATGCAAACATCAGCGTAAAATTACTGTCGTTAACCACAAATACTTCAATCTCGCCAGACACCGCATTTTGAGGATTTGCCGGAACCAGGCAAAAATAAAAATCAGGTGAGTTTTTACCGTTAATGATTTCCCCTTTCGGTTCGATGTATTCAGGCTTGGTGCTTACAGACGCTTTTATTGAATCAGGTTCCGGAACTTTCCCCCTTTCATTTAATTCAGGTGCACTCACATTCACCAATTCCGATATGGGATAAGGCACTTCAAAACCATCCTCATCTGCCACATTCACGATATTTTTACTGATAAAACCGGTAACTACGCCACCACCCACATCGTTCAGAAATTTTACTTTATCACCTACCTTGATCATGTTCAATTGTTTTGCGCAAAAGTACAATTAAATTCCTTTGTGGAGCTTCAAGCGAACTTTGCAAAACTTTGTGATTAAATATTAAACAGAGAAAATATTACTTTTGCAGCGCAATGAAAACGATGAATTCACACAAAGACATAAAAATCAGTGATTTTTCTTACAACCTGCCCGATGAACGTATCGCAAAATATCCTTTAAAAAAGCGGGACAAATCAAAACTGTTAACCTGGCAAAACGGGAAGATTGGTGAAGATATTTTTGAAAATTGTGTGAACTATCTTCCAGAAGAAACGCAACTGGTTTTTAACAATACAAAAGTCATTCATGCCCGCTTGTTTTTTTATAAAGAAACCGGAGCCAAAATCGAGATCTTCTGTCTGGAACCTATTGAGCCCAGCGACCATCAGTTGGCTTTCCAGGAAACCGAGGAAGTGGTTTGGAAATGCATGGTGGGTAATTCAAAAAAATGGAAAGAAGGTTTTTTGACTAATACTTTCGAGATTAACGGGAAAACCATCAACCTGACGGCAGCCAAAATAGGTAAAGAAGAAAACACATTTCATATACGTTTTATCTGGAATGGTGGGTTGCATTTCACTGAAATCATTGAACACATCGGTCAGCTGCCAATACCGCCGTACCTGAACCGAGAAACGGAAGAAGCTGACGAAGAAACATACCAGACTGTTTATGCAAAAATAGACGGCTCTGTAGCTGCACCCACTGCCGGGCTGCATTTTACGGATACCGTTCTTGAAAAACTTAAATCGAAAAAAATTTCAACACGCGAAATTACCTTGCATGTTGGCGCAGGAACCTTTCAACCAGTTAAATCGGAAACCATTGAAGGGCACACCATGCACCACGAACAGGTGATTATCCCAATCGAAATTCTGAGATCATTTCTGGAAAATCCGAAAAAGATAATCGCAGTGGGCACCACCTCGGTTCGTTCAATCGAGAGTTTGTACTGGATTGGATTACAGATGGAAGAGAAACGTTTCGATCCTTTTCATCCCGAAGTAAAACAATGGGAGCCTTACGAAAACAAGACAAGTATTAGCCTTGAAAAGGCACTACAAAATATTATTTATTTCCTGGTAGAGAACAATGAGAAAGCCATCCGATTTTCTACTCAGATTATCATTCTTCCAGGATATGAATTCAAATTAATCAGCGGAATGTTCACCAACTTTCACCAACCGCAAAGTACACTTTTGCTTCTGATCAGTGCCTTTCTTGGAGAGGACTGGAAATGCGTGTATGATTATGCTCTGTCAAATAATTTTCGGTTTTTGAGTTATGGTGATAGTAACCTCTACCTGAAAACCTAGTTCAGATCTGTTCAAATAAAAGTTGTAACTTGATTTTGAAAAAACAAAAAATCATGTTGGCTTTTTGCGGACTTCAGTGTGATACCTGCCCTATTTTTCTGGCCACAATTGAAAAAGACCGGTCAAAACAACTTGAAATGCGGACATCAATTGCCCGAAAGTGTAATGAACTGTATAACATGCAACTACAACTGGGTGATGTTAATGATTGCTACAAGTGCAAATCAAATGAGAGAAGTCTCTTTACAGGATGTTTGAAATGTGAGATTAGAAAATGTGCCGACGGAAGAGGAATCGAAAGCTGTGCATTTTGTCCGGATTTTGCCTGTTCTGTGTTGGAAGATCATTTCTTACTTGATCTGTCTGCAAAAACCCGGCTGACCCAAATCAGAGAATTATATTACGACTAAGATTTAATGTTCTTCAAACTAAAAAAAAACCGGCAGGAAAATCCCGCCGGTAATTTTATTAAACTTTAAAAAAGTTATCGTTTGATAATTTGTTCTGAAACAAGTATTCCTCCGCTTCCTGCAATGGACAATGAATAGAATCCGGAGGCTAAATTCTTCATTTTTAAATGAAGTGTATTATAACCTTCATGAATAGAGATCATTTCGGAATAAACAACTGCACCGTTTGATGAAATCACAAGCAGAGCCTCGGCTTCAGTGTTGCTGGTAAAAGCAACCGTAAAATTATTCTGGAAAGGATTCGGATATACAACCATGTCTTCCAAAACCACTTCAACCACTGGAGTTTCTTCAACAGAACAAGCGCCTAAAGTTGCCCCATTGCGCAACAATTCATCTACAGCCGGGTAGGCCACACATAGTGTTTTGCCATGGAAACATACTTCAAGTTTATCCATACCGTTGCCTTTTGTACAAAGCGCATCGATGGTATGGACTGTTACTTCTGTCGTGGCTTCACAATTATTTTCATCACGAACAATTAAAGTATAAACTGTTTCATCCAACGGACAAACCACAATTGATTCGGTTGTTTCGCCAGTACTCCATTCGTAGGTAAAAGCTCCTGTTCCACCATAAACGTCGACTGCAGAAAGTGTAGCACATGCCGAATCCGGGTAAGCTGGATAAACCACCTGGTCGTCCGACAGTACTATCTCAATCGGATCAGGATCAGTGAGTTCAACCTGAGTGCTTACTTGAGTATTCAGAGCATCGGTAACCGTTACAGTATAGGTTCCGGCAGAAAGATTTTCTGCTGTTGCTGTAGTTTGTCCATCGCTCCACATGTACGAATACGGAGGAATACCGCCTGAAACTTCAACCGTGGCTGTTCCGTTATTTCCATTATTACAATCGATACCACTCACACTAACTGAAGTAATCTCGAGTGTTTTGACCTGGAACCGGGCTGAAACCGGGAAGTGATCGGATGTGGTACTGGTATAATTGCTGGAGTACACTTCGTAGTGAACACGGGCTGAACCAACGATGTAGTTTTCAAACAGTTCGTTGGTGATAGAGATGTGGTCGATCATATCCGTTTCGAATACATAGGAACGGAAACCTCCTGCACTTAAAACTCCGGTTACCGTACTGTAATCTTCTGGATCGTCCACATAATTGATGTATGACGTAACTGTTGTTGGAACATCGGCTACTGTTACATCCACATCGTCGTTATAGTCGCCAACCAAAACAATATTGGCATCAGAATAATACTGATCGAGTGAATCTTTCAGCACTTCTACATCGTATTTCCTCATTTCATACCTCAAAAGAGCATCACTACTGCTATTTGCACGGGCATGAATATCAATAACATTGTAGCGGGTAGTTGCTCCGTTAATGGTTACATCCGCAACCAACATAAAAGGCAAACGGCCACTGGCCCAAAAACGGGTGTAATCATCATCAGGATAATCAACAAGAGCCGATCCGTCACCTCCGTTGTAAAGTGGATGAATGGAAGCTAGCAGTGGTTTGGTTTCAACCAAAGAAACAGTTGAAGTTTTATAGATAAAACCCACTTTTTGTTTTACCCCGGATTGATCCGGATTGGATACATATTCGGATAAAACATAATCATAACCATTCATCTCGCTTACCATTTCGGCGAACAATGCATCGTCAGAAACTTCTTCCACGGCATAAATATCCGCGTCAAGCGAATTCAATACGGCTTTCACGCTATCCTTTTGCACCATGTCGGCATTGGCACCGGCCGGTGAGTTTCCTTCATCACCAAACCACTCTATATTCCAGGTTACAATATCAAGTGTTGCATCTTTTGAAATACCTAAACCATCATCGGCAGTGAATTCTGTTGCACATGGCAAATCCGATCTCATACGTGGCATCAGCTGGTAAATATCATTATACTGACCTACTACACCAGTAACCTCACAAACTTCCGGTTGTGACAAACCAACCAAATCAATAACATCTCCATCGAGACGCATTTCACCTGATCCGGATGCATCGCTCAAGGTATAATTATTATTTCCGAATAAAAGATTATTTGGTGATGGGAAAGTTGCATCCAACACTTTCACCAGTTCGGAAGGATGGTCAGCCATTTCAGCCAAGGTAATTTCAAGCGGTTCTACCGGATTAACAGCCATACCATGTGAAACAACTGAACTAAGTGAACTTACTTCAAGCAAGCCATTGTATATGGTTAAGGTTCCGGTGATGGTGATTGAATCGCCAATATTAAATAAACCCGGACCATAGATTTGTGCATCGTAAACCGCAATACCGGCAGTGGTATCCTGCATATATGCAGCACCTGCAAACTGATCTGAAACGGTTAAAATTCCACTTATTGTTACCTTGCTTCCTTCTGCTGAGTTACGGGCTTCCAGAATGCTGATTGGTTCGTCAACAGGCGGAGGAGCACTTCCAAACGACTGGTTTGTATTGACTTCGCCAAAAGTATTTGCCATTGGAGCAGCCCACGTAAAATCAGTGTATTTTGTACCGGTTCCTGTGAGTTGAAGAGAAAAACCAACCGGAGTTGAACCGCCTTCAGCAACACCAATATCTTCACTTTCCATTCCATCAGCCGGACCTCCAACAGCAGTCATAATTCCTTCATAACTTAAGAACTGTATTACTGTGCCATCATCTGCAACCAAAGCAAGTCCATCAGGTGCACCATTTTGCATACTGGCAGCTGCAAAAGCCAAGGTGCCGTATCCATTATCCTGATTCGGAATAATACCGCTCAGATTTATAGTAGAGTAAACAACACCTCCGTTGCCATTGTATAAAACTAAACTCCATCCACTTAAATCCATCCCGGCACGTCCGGCTACTTCAATATTTTCACCAGTGTCCGTACCATCATTATCGTAATGAATCTCGTTTACAAATACATTAGGAATTGGTGAAATAAAAAACTGATCGGTATTTACAGCACCAAAAGTGTTTGGAGCTTCAACCTGCCAGGTAAAATCAGAATATTCCGACCCTGTACCAGCCAATTGCAGTGAGTTACCTACTGCTCCACTTCCCGATTCAGATACTCCGATATCGGTACTTGTCATACCGTCAGCAGGTCCGCCAACTGCAGTAAACGAGCCTTCGTAGCTTAAAAACTGAATAACATTATTGGAAGCATCCACCAGAGCAATCCCGTCAGGTGCACCATTCTGAATTCCGTTTGAAGGATACGAAACCGTTACAAAACCATAGCCGTCTGACATATCTGGCAATATACCGGATAAACTTGTTGTGTTATATGGAGCTCCTCCATTTCCATTATACAGAACAATGCTCCATCCTGTCAAATCAGTTCCCGCAAGACCTGCAATCTCTACTTCCTCTCCAACATCTGTACTGGTGTTATCGTAATGGATTTCGTTAATAAAAACGTTTGCCAATGGTTCAACAACATCTGAAAGAGTGGAAATACTCACTTCAGCAGGTGTTGAATTATTCCCATCTCCATCTACAGCCACAACTGTGAACGTGTAATTTGTAGCAGGGGTAAGACCGGTTACTGAAAATGTTGTTTCTGTAGTAGTTGTGCCAATCAGAGTGGCTCCATCAAAAATCTGATACCCAACAACGGCAACATCGTCGGTAGATGCATCCCACGACAAATCGGTTGTAGTTTGAGTTGTATTCAAAGCGGTTAAATTTGTAGGCTGAGAAGGAATTCCTGAAGTGCCTGAAAATATCTGCCCGGTATTCACTGCTCCAAACGTATTTGGTGCTTCTTCCTGCCAGGTAAAATCAGTATAAACCGTTCCTGTTCCAGCTAACTGGAGAGAGTTGCCAACTGCACCGCCACCTGATTCAGAAACTCCGATATCGGTACTGGTCATTCCATCGGCAGGTCCTCCAACCGCAGTAAATGTTCCTTCGTAGCTAAGAAACTGAATCACATTGCTTGAAGCATCAACCAGAGCTAATCCATCAGGATAACCGTTTTGGATTCCATTGGATGGGTAGCTTAACGTCATAAAACCATATCCATTACTTTGATCAGTCAAAGTTCCGGAGAGTAAATCCGTGTCATAAACAGTACCATTACCTCCGTTGTATAGCACAATGCTCCAACCAGTCAAATCGGTACCGGCCGGTCCGGCTACCTCAATAGCCTCGCCTGAATCAGTACTTACATTGTCATAATGGATTTCGTTAATGAAAACGGTTTGAGCGTCCACTTGTAAAAGCGACAGGGTAAAAAACCCAAGAATAAAAATAAAATGTAAATAGTTCTTCATGTTCTTATTGTTTGTTTGAAAATCAGTACAAATTCTTAAAAATAATTCTAATTATCATTGAATTACGGTTAACAAAATATCACCTGAATTTCAATTTTAAAGTAATTCGAAAAAGGATCAAAATTTAACAAAAAAAGAATTATCAGGTTTATGAATTCAATCACACAAACTTGCCTTTTTATTCACATGTGTTCATAACTGTTTTGTTTATTCACATTGAAATGAATATTAACAGTACTTTCCTATCGTTTCTAACTCACTTTGCTCTTCAATAAAATTGAGTATAACTTTCTCTGGTCATGTTATACATATTTCCTAATTTTAAAAGATCTTTCAACTACATTGATTAACTAAACTTTGAACCTTTTATATATGCAGCTACAGGATAAAACAGCACTAATTACGGGGGGAGCCTCTGGAATTGGAAAATTAATGGGTCGTCTGTTTCTTGAACGTGGAGCCCGACTCGTTATTTGGGACATTGATCAAAATAAGATTGAAAACACGCTTGCAGAATTCAAATCGTTGGGAACAGTGCATTCGTACAGAGTTGACGTGTCTTCAACTGTTGAAATAAATAAAGCGGCACAACAAGTAAAAAAAGAAGTGGGAACGATCGATATTCTGATCAACAACGCCGGAATTGTAGTCGGGAAATACTTTTCGGAGCACAGCGGAACCGACATTCTGAAAACCATGGAAATCAATGCGCTGGCACCGATGTATGTTACCAATGAATTTCTGCCTGCTATGCTCGAACAAAATTCAGGTCACATTTGCAACATTGCATCAGCGGCAGGAACGATTTCCAACCCCAAAATGTCAGTATATGCCGCCAGTAAATGGTCGGTGGTAGGTTGGTCCGACAGTCTGCGGGTCGAAATGAAACAACAAAAGAAAAACGTTGGAGTTACCACCATCATGCCTTACTACATTAACACGGGCATGTTCGACGGAGTGCATTCCAAACTTCCGATACTTAAGCCTGAACGGGCAGCAAAAACCATTTTACGAGCCATAGAAAAGAACAAAAAGCTAATAACAATTCCAGGATATATGTACCGGGTTACCCGACTGGGACAGGCAATTATGCCACTCGGAGTTTTCGACTGGTTTGCGGGCGACTTTTTAGGCATTTACAAAACCATGGAACATTTTACCGGACACAAAAAATAAATTAGTATGAAAGACACCAGTGAAGCAGTGATCGTTGAACAATTGGAGAAACTGAGAGCTTATTACACTACGCATAAAACCAAAGATGTAAAATTCAGGCTCGGACAACTCCGCAATTTCAAAAAAGCAATTCTGAAAAATCAGAAAAAAATTGAAGATGCTTTATGGGCCGATCTGCATAAATCACCTGAAGAAACCTTTATTACTGAAGTGAGCATTGTATTGCAGGAAATAGACATGCACCTGAAAAATCTGAGATACTGGGCAAGGCCACAAAAAGTTTTTACCTCGCTTCCGCTATTACCTTCATCGAGCAAAATTATATACGAGCCGCTGGGAGTTTCGCTGGTGGTTGCTCCCTGGAATTATCCTTTCCAGTTGTTGATGGCGCCGCTGGTTGGCTCGATATCAGCAGGTGGTTGTACCCTGCTGAAACCTTCTCCCGACGCACCGGCTATTGCCAAAGTAATGGAAGAGTTGGTTGCAGAAACTTTCGATCCGGCTTATGTTTCAGTGGTTCAGGGAAGACGTGAAACCAATGCCCTGCTTTTCAAACAACGCTACGATCTTATCTTTTTCACCGGCAGTCCGATGCTTGGGAAGATTGTTATGAAAGCCGCTGCCGAACACCTCACCCCGGTGATTCTTGAGCTTGGTGGCAAAAGTCCGTGTATTGTAGATGCGGGGGCAAACCTCACCAAAGCTGCCAAACGAATAGCCTGGGGAAAAATGATCAATGCCGGGCAAACCTGTATCGCGCCTGATTACCTGCTGGTACATGAAAGCATAAAACAAGAGTTGCTAGATAAAATTGCCGCCAATATCCGGGAAATGTACGGAGAGAATATTCGCGAAAGTCGTTTTTTCCCGCGAATAGTGAGCGAACGTGCGATGAACAGACTCAAAACCTTAATGGGTAGTGGCACTGTTCATTCGGGTGGTGAAGTGATCGATGAGGAAAGATTCATTTCCCCAACCATCCTCGATAATGTAAAACCAGACCACCCGGTGATGCAGGAAGAAATTTTTGGCCCGATTTTACCGACTCTCACTTTCAAGCAAATCGACGAGGCTGTGGATTATATTAATTCAAATGAAAAACCACTGGCATTCTATTATTTTGGAAAAAATAAGAAAGCAAAAGAGATTCTTCGCCAAACAACTTCGGGAGGAGCCTGTATCAACGATACACTTTTACACATTGCCAATCACAACCTGCCATTTGGCGGTGTTGGTAACAGCGGAACAGGCAAATATCATGGCAAGCAAAGTTTCCTGGCGTTCAGCAACCAACGCTCGGTAGTGACTACCCCAGCCTGGATCGATTTGCCTTTTAAATATGTCCCTTTCAAATACTTCGGTTTGCTAAAGAGGATTCTGTAATATTATTATAAACATCAACAGACAATTGTTATTCAGGACTAAAGTCCTTGCATAATAATTATCTCCGCTAACCCCAGGCTTAAGCCTGGGGTTAAACAAAACCACATCAAAATTGGGCTTTAGCCCTTAACAAGTGAACTCATGAAAGCGATCAAGTTCTTCAGATGAATATTATTTTACTGGTAAACAACATTTTAAATCAACATCAACCCTGTATTAAGTTTAGGTTTCGCTTAAACGAAGTCGTAGTTTTTTTGTTATTAATCCTGAATTAATTCCGTAGGTTTGCGCGCCCTTTACGAAGGGTAAAATGGAAAATATTTAGGAAATGATTACAGTATCGAATTTAAGCATTCAGTTTGGAAAACGGGTTTTGTTTCAGGATGTAAATCTAAAGTTTACACCTGGAAACTGTTATGGTGTAATCGGTGCCAATGGCGCCGGGAAATCTACTTTTTTAAAGACAATCTCACGTGATATCGACGCTACAAGTGGCAGTATTACACTTGGCCCGGGTGAGCGTTTATCGGTTCTTCGTCAGGATCACTTTGCTTTTGACGATTTTACCGTACTCGACACCGTGATGAAAGGTTATTCCGAATTGTGGGACCTGATGCAAGAAAAAAACGAGCTGTACAACAAACCCGATTTCTCGGAAGAAGATGGCATGAAAGCAGCCGAATTGGAAGAGAAATTTGGTGATATGGGTGGCTGGAACGCCGAAAATGATGCGGCTACACTTTTGAGTAACCTCGGTGTTAAAGAGGAATTCCATTATACGCTGATGAAAGATATGAGTGGGAACGAAAAAGTGCGCGTGTTGCTTGCACAGGCTTTATTTGGTAACCCTGACAACCTTTTACTCGATGAGCCAACCAACGACCTCGACCTGGAAACAGTGGTTTGGCTGGAAAACTACCTCGCTAATTACGAAAACACGGTACTGGTTGTTTCGCACGACCGTCACTTCCTCGACGCAGTAAGTACACAAACCATTGATATCGATTACGGCCAGATAAAAATGTTTGCCGGAAACTACAGCTTCTGGTACGAAAGTAGCCAGTTGGCATTGAGACAACAAGCTGCCCAGAACAAGAAAGCAGAAGAAAAGAAAAAGGAACTGCAGGAATTTATCCAACGTTTTAGTGCCAACGTGGCCAAGTCGAAACAAACGACCAGCCGCAAAAAAATGTTGGAAAAGCTCAATATTGACGATATCCAGCCTTCAACCAGAAAATACCCGGGGATCATTTTCAGACCTGAACGTGAAGCCGGCGACCGTATTCTGGATGTGGAAAACCTAAGTGCAAGTGTTGAAGGAGTTACTCTTTTTAAGGATGTTACTTTTACAGCCGAAAAAGGAGAAAAGATCATCTTCCTTTCACGTGATCATCGTGCTATGACTGCATTGTTCGAGATTATTAACGGAAATCGTAAAGCTGACTCGGGAACTTACCAGTGGGGACAAACCATTACTACTGCTTATCTGCCTCTTGATAATTCAGGATTTTTCCAGAGCGATAAGTCACTGTTCGACTGGTTTTGCCAGTTCACCAACGATACAACCGAAATATTCGTTCGCCAGTACCTCGGACGAATGTTGTTTGCCGGCGAAGAAATTTACAAGAAAGTAAATGTACTTTCAGGTGGAGAAAAGATGCGTTGTATGATCGCCAGAATGCAATTACAGGAAGCCAATGCACTGATTCTGGACACACCAACCAACCACCTCGATCTGGAATCGATTCAGGCATTCAATAATAATTTGATTACCTATCCCGGAAATATCTTTATGTCGTCGCACGACCACACTTTTATTTCATCGGTTTGCGACCGTGTGATAGAGCTCACACCAAAAGGGATCATCGATAAACTGATGAACTATGACGATTACATTACTGACGAGCGCATTCACGAACTGCGCGAAAAAATGTACGCATGAAGTTAGACGGAAAACAACGAAAAAATATTAAGCCCGGTATGCTGGTGGAAATCGTCCTGAAGAAGGACCAGCAAAGCGGCGAACTCACCGAAGGTGTGGTTAAAAAGATTCTGACCAACTCAGCTGTTCATCCTCACGGAATTAAAGTGATGCTGGAAGACGGGCAAGTAGGTCGCGTAAAAAATATTCTGGAAGAATAGCTTCTTGCTACCAGCCGCACAAGCTACTAGCTTATTTCATGTACAAATAACAGCCGCTACATCGCATTGTTCGAAGTATCAACGATGAATGCTGTTCCTTGTATACTGAGAATGAGAACTGCGACTTTCCTTTATTCCCTGTTCCCGTAAAACCTATCGAGGATGGATCCGTCATTCGCTTCTTTTGACAACGATTCAATCGTATTTTTAGGAACATCGTACACATCAAGTACAATCAATCCATCGAGGCAGTTATTGAATTTCGGATCCACATTGAAACCAATAATTTTGGCATTCAGTTTAATGTATTTTTTGAGCAAAACGGGCAAGCCTGAATTTAACTCATCCAGATCGCCAATGGTTTTGTCGAGGCGGTCGATATCGCGATCCATGTTCTCCATCAGCAGGTTCAGATCCATGTTATCGCTTTTGAACTTATAACTGTTTCGCGGGCGGATCATCCTTGCCATCTGCCAGTTCAGATGGTTGCGCATGATAAAGCGAACAATCATGTCTTTCGAAACATTCGAATAATTGTTGCTGATACTCACTGGTCCAATCAGGTAGCGGTATTCCGGGTGTTTCAACAGAAAGTACAAAATACCTTTCCACAACAAGAACAGTGGCATGGGTTTCCGTTGGTACTCGCGGATAACAAACGATCGGCCCAACTCAATACTTTCTTCCAGAATAGGCTTGAGTTTTTCATCCATCCGGAAAAGCGTTTGCAGGTAAAATCCGCGCCTGCCGTATTGCGACAAAATTTCTTTTCCTTTTCCCATCCGGTAAGCACCTACAATGCGGTCCTCGTCCTCGTCCCAAATAAAAAGCTGGTGGTAATACAAATCAAATTCATCAATATCGATGCTGTTATTGGTTCCCTCTCCCACCTCGCGAAACGTGATCTCGCGCAAACGCCCAATCTCATTCAGGATATTCGGAATCTGACTGGTATGTGCGCAGTATGCAATATAATTTTTCAGTTTAAATAGGGTTCCATCACCTTTTATTGCATGAATTTCTTTCAGTATCTGTTCCTTCGGAACCGGATCGATGATGGGTTGAGGTTTTGCTGATGGTTTTAGTGTATAATTGAAAAAACGCTTCACTTCAATATCCGAGCCCATTCCGTATGTCCGGGCACGCAGATAACGTCCAAACTGGTAAACATCCTGAAAGCGGTCTTGCTCTTCTGCTTTAATGGCGCTACCTATCCTGATTTTAATGTTCTTATGCCGTTTGCTCAGTATCTCCGAAGGCATACGCGCATTTTTCAAAGAAGGATGAATTTTAGCCATGAAATGAAGCAGCCTGCCATTGGTTCCCTGGAACAAAACAGGAACTACCGGGACGCGGGCTTTTTTTATGAACTTCATAACCGGAAACTGCCAGACTTTATCTGTAACTCCGTCAATTGTGTCCTTGGTATTCAGATCAATGGCAGGGAAAAGACAAAGTACACCTCCGCTTTTCAGGTGGCTCACAGCTTCACGGTGCCCCGCCGGATTATTCTCATCACCGTCGAGCGGCTTTCCCGAAATAAAAAACTCTGAAACAGGTTCGATCTTTTTAATCAGGAAACTCGACAGCACTTTCACATCGCTGCGCACCATCGAAATATATTTGATCAGCAGCAATCCGTCAAAACCTCCCAACGGGTGATTCGCTACAACAATTAGCGGCCCCTCCTTCGGAATTTTACTTAGCTGACTTTCATCAAATTCAATATTGAATTCAAGTGTTTTAATCAGTTCATCCACAAAACCAACGCCTTCTTTTTCAGCAATTTGACTGTAAAGTTTATTTAACTTCTTAAAGCGTAAAATATACATGAGAAATTTGGCGAAATAATCGCCACTGGATAGAAAGGCTGGTCGATCTTTAAAAAGATCTCTTGGATTGAGTAATTCCATTATTACTGTTCACTTAGGAAATAACTGTTTCCTGATCGGTACAAAAATAAAACGTTTTTTGAATTTTCATCCGTTAACCCGGCATTTTTGAGACGCATTGATTTCTCTCCTTTATTTATCAGAAATACAGGAATATAATAGGTTTAGCTCCTTTTTTTTGATCATATTTGCACCGTAATTGTTATAGTATCAGAAAATAGAACCAATTGGAAAACAAACTAGATAGCAGCCTCTGGCTCCCCACATCGAAAAAAGAAGTTCAGCAACTGGGATGGGACGAGATCGACGTGATCCTGTTTACAGGAGATGCTTATATCGATCATCCCTCATTTGGAGCTGCCGTCATTGGTCGCGTGCTCGAATACGAAGGTTTGCGTGTTGCCATTGTTCCGCAACCCAACTGGACTGATGACCTGCGTGACTTTAAAAAGCTGGGGAAACCCCGATTGTTTTTTGCGGTAACTGCCGGCAACATGGATTCGATGGTGAACCATTACACTGCCGGTAAACGCAAACGCCACGACGATGCTTACACTCCGGGAGGAAGAGCCGGTGCACGACCTGATTATGCAACCATTGTTTATTCACAGATTCTGAAAAAGTTGTATCCAGATGTTCCACTGGTTATTGGTGGAATTGAAGCATCGCTACGAAGAGTGACCCATTACGATTACTGGTCGGATAAACTCATGCCTTCGATTTTGGTGGATTCACAGGCCGACCTGCTTTTTTACGGTATGGGTGAAAAATCGATCACCGAGTTTGCCCGGCTAGTGCAACGCGGCATCCCGGTTAACAGCCTGACCAGCATCCCGCAAACCGTTTTCCTGGTTGGTGCCGACGAAGAGTATGCGACCAAGAAAACCTGGGACGAACTGGAACTGGCTTCACACGAAACCTGCCTGCAGGAGAAAAAGGAATACGCCCGCAACTTCATGCACATCGAGGAAGAATCGAACAAAATGGAGGCAAAAAAGCTGGTACAGCGGATTGGTAACAAAAAGATTGTGGTTAATCCACCGTGGCCCACTTTTAAGGAAAACGAAATTGACAAAATATACGACCTGCCCTATACACGAATGCCTCATCCGCGTTACCAAAATAAGGAAACCATTCCGGCTTACGAAATGATTCGGCACTCCATCAACATCCACCGTGGTTGTTTTGGGGGCTGCACTTTTTGCACCATTTCGGCGCACCAGGGGAAATTTATTGCCAGCCGTTCCGAGAAATCCATTTTGAAGGAAGTAGAACAGGTTACACAAATGCCCGATTTTAAAGGCTATATTTCTGATCTCGGGGGTCCCTCAGCCAACATGTACAAAATGAAGGGCATTCATGAAGAGATTTGTAAAAAATGCAAACGACCATCGTGTATTTTCCCAACTATCTGCAAGAACCTGGATACCAACCACCAGCCGATGCTCGACCTGTACCGGAAAGTGCGTGAGAATCCGAAGGTAAAGAAAGCGTTTATTGGTAGTGGAATTCGTTACGATATGATACTGGAAAAAACCGGAAATGAAGAAGCGAACAAGGCCAACCGCGAATACCTGCGTGAAGTGATCAAACATCATGTTTCAGGAAGATTGAAAGTAGCACCTGAACATTCGTCAGACGAGGTGTTGAAATTTATGCGGAAACCTTCTTTCAAACTATTTGAGGAACTCAACCGCGAATTCATCAAAATAAACAAGGAAGAAAATCTGAACCAGCAACTAATTCCCTACTTTATTTCGAGCCACCCGGGAAGTAAGTCGGAAGACATGGCCAACCTGGCTATTCAAACCAAGGACATGAATTTCAGACTGGAACAGGTGCAGGATTTTACACCCACACCCATGACACTGGCAACCGTGGTTTATTATTCGGGGTACCATCCGTACACAATGGAAGAAATTTACACCGCCAAAAACCGCAGCGCCAAGGAAAAGCAGCGCCAATTCTTTTTTTGGTATAAAAATGAATTCAAAAACAAGATCATCAACGACCTTCGGTCAAAAGGTCGCGAAGACTTAATAACACGATTATTCAAAAAATAAAACTGAAACACCATGCTCAGAAAAATGACCTTCGTCCTGCTGGTAGTCCTGTTAACAGGATGTGCTGAACTAACACAACTGGCACAGCAAACACTTGATTCGAATGCACCGCTGACACAGAACGAAATCGTAGCCGGACTTAAGGAAGCCCTGATCACCGGAGCCAATAAGTCGGCCGCCGTGCTGGGTCAAACCGATGGGTATTATAAAGACCAGCTGGTAAAAATTATGCTTCCACCTGAA
The DNA here is from genome assembly GCA_035399765.1 of Draconibacterium sp. Classification (GTDB taxonomy): domain Bacteria; phylum Bacteroidota; class Bacteroidia; order Bacteroidales; family Prolixibacteraceae; genus Draconibacterium. Next base: position 23,156 of record DAOPJR010000047.1, read on the forward strand.
GCGGATATGATCGTAAACAACCTGAGCAAAATCCCCGGCGGCGATAAACTGGTCGAAGATGCTTTACTTCGCATCAACCGGGCTGCCGAAGATGCTGCCAAAGAAGCCGCACCGATTTTTGTGAACAGTATTAAAAGCATGACCATTTCTGATGCTGTTAATATTTTAAAAGGTCAGGACGACGCAGCTACACAGTACCTGCACAAAACTACTTACGATCAGTTATTTGCCTTGTATCAACCCAAAATAAAAAGTTCGGTGGAAAAGGAACTGGTAGGTGGTATCTCTACCAAAGAAAGCTGGGATACACTTACCGGAAAATGGAACACCATAGCCAACAGCGTGGCAGGGAAATTTGCCGGGCTGAAGCCGGTGAATACCGAACTGGAAGATTACCTTACACAAAAAGCGCTGGACGGCTTATTCCTGAAAATTGCTGACGAAGAAAAACTGATTCGCGAAGATCCTGCGGCCCGTGTTACCAGCCTGCTGAAACGGGTCTTTGGATCGGTAGATAAGTAGTTGCAGGTTACAAGTTGCAGGCTGCAGGTTGAAATAGGTTCTTGGATTTTTGAACTTTGAATATTAGTGTTCGGTCACCGGCCAACGGTTATTGGTTATTGGTCATTGATTATTGAAACTTCTTTCTTCTGTCTTCGTGCTTCCAACTTCCTGCTTTTTTAGCTTCTTGAGCATGTTTGATTGAATTTGTCGTGAAATATTCCTACTTTCAATATATTCAATTTAACGAGAGAATAAACGAGCCATAAAAATAATAACCTATTAAAAATGAGCGCCATGAGATTAGAATTCTGCAGAGTTGAAGAGGCCAACGACCTTGTTAATCAACTGATAGAACACCACCCGCACGCCATTTTCCTCACCGACCACGACTTTAAAGTAAAATATTACAACGAGTCGTTCCAGGCGCTTACCAAAAGCGACAAAGGCGATATTATCGATCATGAGTTCTGCGAAATCATGGGTTGCACCCAGCGCGACAAGTTTACACCCAACGGCAATGGTTTTTGCAAGCATTGCCAGCTGCGCGACCTGCTTTCGGGCTCGAACATGTCGGAAATGGAACTGATCCGCGATTTTGAAATTAACAACAAGGTAAAAACCAAACACCTCCACATTGATACCCACCGCGTTGTGATGGATGGCCACAAATACCGGCTGGTAGTGATTGAAGACCGTACCGGAAATACGATTAAATAAAGTTTACATAAAGAATGAACCACCAAACCGTACTAAGTGACTGGTTTACAAAACATATGATCATTCATTCTAAATTAAATAAAATGACAAATAAACTAGTCGTTTTTGTAGTAGTACTTTTAAGTATTCAGGGGTCATTATTTTCTCAACCGATTAATGAGATTCCTATAACACAAATTGTTTCATATAATTCCGGGCTTTATGGAGAAAGCAGAAAACTGTACATAAGTTTACCCATGGACTATACGGATACAAAAAAGGAATATCCCGTTTTATATGTATTATTTCCTGAGTCAAATTATTTTCGTGCAAAGTCAGCAGCCTGGCATGTGGAAGGGCAAAACGGAATCCCTGAATTTATCGTTGTAGGAATTAGTAATAAAGATAGTTGGAATGAAGTTTTCCCTTTTAAACTTACCCGAAGACCAACATCAGGAGGTGCAGACAGGTTTTTAGAATCAATCGGTAAAGAAGTTATTCCTTTTATAGAGTCGAAATACAGAGCTGATTCCCTTCGTATCCTGGCCGGATTTTCAAATAGCGCCATGTTTGCATGTCATGTTATGGTAAAAGAACCCGATTTATTTAAATCATACATTTTAAGTAGTCCAATGCTAGGTTGGAGTGATAATTATGTACTAAAAGAAACCATTGATTTCTTTGATAATATCCACAGTCTTGATAAAACTTTATATGTAATTTACGGAGGACTTGATTATCAAAACGTACTAAAACCAATGCCACAGTTTGAGTCCTTGCTAAAAGAAAAGTCTCCGGAAAATTTAAAATGGAAAATTGATTTATTGGAAAATGAGCATCATGTACCCTATGTCGATGTATATAATGGCTTGAATTTTACATTTGAAAAATTGAATGAATAAAGAATCTGGAATAATTAACGACCATGTAGATCAGATACAGCTGATTGATACGCATGAACATCTAATTGATGAATCTGAAAGATTGAGTTGTGTAAAACCGTTTATTCAGTGCGATGATTGGACTAATATTTTGGGATTGTACACGAAATTTGACTTCGTATCGTCAGGAATGACACAACGAGAAACAGAACTTATTTCATCCCGGGAAATCCTTCCAATTGAGAAATGGAAAATTATTCAACCTTATTGGAGTCAAATTAAACATACCGGATACGGACAAGTAGTTCAGCATACAATAAACGATTTATATGGAATCTCAGAATTACATGAAAAATCAATACCTGAACTGCAAGAGAAGTATCTAAACTACAGAAAAAAAGGATTTTATAAGGAAACGTTAATACGGGCAAATATTAAGTGTTGCATTGTAAACTCACCGGAACGACCTTTCAAAGAAACAGAATTGCCAGGCATTTTGTATCAGGACATTGATGCAATGAGTATGATAAGAATGGACTTTGAAAGATTAAATGAAAATATTATTCCACAAATAAATAAGTTAAATGACTGGCTGGAGATTATAAATTGGTGGTTCGATAAATACGCTGACTCAGCAGTTGGGGTAAAGATCGGTATTGCTTATTTCAGGCGATTGGATTTTAAGAAAACTACTATTGAAGTTGCCCATCTATTATTTTCAAAGAAAGTTGAAGGCAAAAGGTTAAGTGAAACGGAGGAAAAGACATTGCAAGACTTCTTGTTCTGGTATGTGGTTGATTTAGCTACTAAAAACAGGCTACCCGTAAAATTTCACACCGGGCATCAGGCAATGAATAATTTTATGAACCTTGAAAATGTCATGTTTAATCCGGCTGATTGTGCAAACTTGTGTCGTTTGAGCCCTGACACTAAATTTATATTTTTCCATATTTCATATCCGTATTATGAGCCAATGATATCCTTAACAAAGCACTACTCGAATGCAATCATTGATATGTGCTGGTCATGGACCGGAAATCCAGTTGCCTCAACAGAGTTCCTGAAAAAGTACATAACGACCTCGCCAATTAATAAACTCATGGTTTTTGGAGGAGATGAGTTATATGTGGAAAATTTAATTGGACACGCCAAATTAGCAAGAAAAGGCATTTCAATAGCTCTTTCAGAATTGGTTCACGACAAATGGATTACAGAAAGAGATGCCTTTGAAATTGCAGAAAAAATAATGTGGAAAAATGCAGAGAACATATACAGAATAGGTTAAAATAAGGGTTGTAACATTGAAAAAAGACGTTATAAAAGAACCAGATACTGTTAACTGCCATTTTCATAACTTAATGTAAAAACCAGAAAATGATATGCCGTCGGTAACCCCAATCGCCGAAACAATTGCTGAAAAGATTTCAAATATTAAGATTATAGAGATAA
>DAOPJR010000048.1:0-25895 GCA_035399765.1 Draconibacterium sp.
AGTCGGGATGACAGGATTTGAACCTGCGACCCCGTCGTCCCGAACGACGTACGCTACCGGACTGCGCTACATCCCGAAATGATTATTGAATTTTACCTTCAAATAATTGAGTGCAAAAATAGTCTTTTTTATTTTATCACAAAGTAGGAGTCTTTAAACTACAACAATAATCACTAAATTTTGACATATATAAATATAACATAATATAAATTATAAGACAAACGAATAAAAGTAATTTATGAGTTACTCGATACGAAATATATCTATTGATCCTTAGCCATAAAAAAAGCCGGTATTTGAACCGGCTATATTTTATTCTTCAGTAGTTTCAATATCGTCTATTACACGAATCTTCTCTTTTAATAATTCTATTTTCTGTTTAGTAACTTCTATTTTTTTATTCACGTCAGCGATTAAAGCTTCAGCATTCTTGGAGTTCGCAAAAAAACCAATATTATTTTCGAGTGTTACCAGATCGCTTTCAAGCTGTTTCATCTTATTCATATACTTATCACGCTCAAAACGCATTTTATTTTGACCTTTGGATGATTCAGAAAAAGACGACATTTTAGTCCGGAAACGTAATATATTACGTTTTTCTTCATCTATATTGAGATCATCATACAACTTATTGATCTCTGCCCGGAATTTTGTCTGAATCTCTTCTTTCTTCTTAAAAGGAACATGGCCTATTTCAGACCAACGACGTTGAAATTCTTTTAGGCTTTCAAGATTTTCCTTTGAATCTTTAGAAGACTTAAATGTCTTTAATTCTTGTATTAAGTCTTCCTTTAATTTGAGATTATCAACTTGTTCAGTGTCAACATCAGAAAAATGTTCTGACTTTTTATCAAAGAAATAATCGCAGGCAGTACGGAATCGTTTCCAGATAACATCTGATTGTTTTCGGGGTACAGGTCCGATTTCTTTCCATTTCTTTTGAATATTGATAAAATCCTGCGTTGTTTTCTTCCAGTCTGTACTTTCTTTCAGCGATTCAGCCTGAACACAAAGATCTATTTTAAGCTGCAGGTTATTTTGTTGCTCTTCCTTATTTTTAGAATAGAAATCGCGCTTATCGTCGAAGAACTTATCGCAGGCAGTACGAAAACGTTCGTAAATTTTATTATTATCCTTACGGGGAGCAAAACCGATGGTTCTCCAAACCTTTTGTAATTCAATAATTTCTTTCGAGTATTGATCCCAGTCCTTGTGTGAATCGATTTCTTTTTCGTTGATCTCCTCCACTTTTTCACACAGAGCAGTTTTGGCTTCCAGGTTTTCTTTCTGTTCTGTTTTGCGACTTTCAAAGAATTCCTGGTGCTTTTTATTGATTTTTGTTGTAGCTGCCTTAAAACGCTCCCATATATCTTCTTTCTGTTCACGGGGAACCGGACCAATCTCACGCCACTGTTCGTGGTATTTCTGCAAGGTATTAAACGCACGAATGATCGAAGAATCAAGTAAAAGCTCTTCTGCTTTTTCGCAGAGTTTAATTTTCATTTCAAGGTTCTTCTTCAGATCAAGATCACGTAATTCGCGGTTAATCTTGATATAATCATAGAAATTTTCGACATGGAAATGATAAAGATCCCACAAATCTTTCATTTTAGCCTGCGGAACCAAACCTATTTCGCGCCATTCTTGCTGAAGGTCCCGGAACTCATTAAAAGTTTTATTGATGGATTCTTCCGTATTGATAAGTCCTTTAATTTTTTCAATTACCTCATACTTGTGCTGCAGATTCTCTTCTTTTTCCTGCTCAAGTTGTTTATTGTGGTCGATCCTTATCTGACGATAGTCCTTTAAAAGCTCTTTAATATCGTTTTCATACGGATCTTCTTCTGTCTTAAAATCCTCCTCTGCCCCACCGTCTTCAATAAATTGTTTTTTAGCTGCTTCTTCATTTTCCTGCATATTTTTATAGAAAACAGCCTTTATGGCATCGACGTCTTCCCTGATATCATGAGTTTCACTTTCTGCCAAAATATCACGCAAGGCATTAACCAACTCAATTTGTGTATATTTTGAATAATCGACCGTTTCTTTTTTGGTCTTCTCTTTTTCTTCCGACTTCTCTTCGTTATCGGATTTAACTTCTTTATTTATAACAGACGCAGATTCCTCAACAGTTTTAGCCGGAACTTCTTTCTCTTCAATTGATTCCTTTTGCTGAGTTAATTCTTTTGCCTTCATATCCTGTTTCCTTTCTTCCTCCACCACAGGAATTGATTGAGCAACAGTATCAATCGGAACTTTTTCTTTATCTTCAATTTCCTCTTTATCTTCAGTCTTTTCTGTTTTTTCAGACTCGATTTCTTGAGTTGAAGTTTCTTCTTCTATTACCGGAACGGATTCAGGAACAGTATCAATAGGAACAGGTTCGTCTACCTTTGATTCAGATTTCGATTCAGCGTTTTCAGCTTTCTGTACTTTTTCTTGTGAATCTTCTGTTTCAGTATCCTTTTCATTAATTACCGGCACCGATTCTGGCACTGTATCGACAGGCACTTTTTCAGTGTCCTTCTCTACTGTTTTCTCTTTCTCATTTTTCTTAAGGTCCTCTTTCTTCGGACTTTTTAACTCTTCAGAGTTTTTCAGATCTTTAGGTTCCATACACAAATTTTTATACCACCTTCTAATGGTGAACATGTTAGCATTTCAATACGAAAATAGACAAAAGCACCATAATACTCAATTTTTCATGAAAAATAAAAGTATGGTGTTTGTTTAAAATTAATTTTCAGGAATTTAATGTATTCCTTCAGGATAGTTTAGCATTATATTCATGTCTATAAAATCCAAGAAATAATTCAATCCTTAATAAGGATCACTACTGAGTCTGTATGTAGAATAAAGAAGCTATTCCTTTCATGCTCAAAAACATCTTAAAAGCCTCTAAAACAATAACATTCATTCTTTTATGATCTATACTTTTTGTTTATCTTTTTGGGCTCAAACTGAACTATTAAACCGTTAAAACCTAATATCATGGGGTAAGTATTTTTTTTCTAAGCATCCGAAATTCCTGTCGCAGTCAAATGGCAGAATCCATACTTCGCAGTTTTGATAATAAACTTGAAATCTTTTCGGCAGGCATCGATCCTGTTGATCATGTCAGCCAAATCGCAATGGAAGTTATGGCTGAGGTCAGAATTGATTTAAAACAAAGCGTTCCCAAACATTATTCCGAGTTCAAAGGTCAAAAGTTTGACTATCTGATAACTGTAGGTGAAAGCACGCACGAAGAGCTGGATATTCCAGATATACAATATGTGCGTAAACTGCATTTGGGAGTACACAGTCCCTATAAAAACGCGCGTTCCCAGGAAGAAATTAGAATGAACTGCCGCGAAGTTAGGGATGAACTGATGGCTGAACTGGATTATTTTTACACGCGAATCATAAAAAAGAGCGTCTGTTAATCAAACGCTCTTTAACTATTATTCATTTACCGTTTTTTCTACCTCTTCAGGAGTAATTGGAATCCGTTTTCCAAGTATTCGGCTTCCAGTATCCGTTACTAAAATATCATCTTCGAGCCTAATTCCGCCAAAATCACGGTATTCATTTACCTTATCAAAATTGATAAAGTCTTTATTTATCCTTTCTGCATTCCATTTATCTATAAGCGCCGGAATAAAATAGCAGCCCGGCTCGTTCGTGATAACAAAACCGGGTTTTAGTTTTTTACCCAGTCTCAAATAGGCAGTCCCGAATTGATCAACCGGACGTGTTTCAGCATCGTAACCAACATGTATTTGCCCAAGGTCTTCCATGTCGTGCACATCAAGTCCCATCATATGACCCAGTCCATGTGGCATAAACATAGCATGTGCACCGTTTTTCACGGCTTCTTTTAAGTCACCTTTCATCAAACCCAGTTCTTTTAACCCGGCCACAATTACTTCGGCAACTGCCAGATGTACCGACAAATAGGTGACGCCGGGTTTAATTAACTCGGTAGCTTTATTATTGGCAGCTAAAACGATTTCGTAAATTTCGCGTTGTTTTTGACTGAATTTCCCTCCAACGGGAGTTGTTCGTGTAAAATCGGATGCATAGTGCATAACCGATTCCGCACCTGCATCAACTACCATCAGTCGGCCTTCTTTTAAGAACTGGGAATGATCATGGTTATGCAGTGTTTCACCATTTTGCGAAAGTATAACTGGAAAAGAAACCATGTTTCCTCCGGCAACGGCAATACCTTCGATTGTACCGGCTATTTTTTGTTCCCAAACACCCGGATGTGCCATTTTCATTGCCGTTACGTGCATGTTGTAACCGGTGGCACAGGCCTTTTCAATTTCTTCAATTTCATACGCATCTTTAATTTCACGCAATGAAATTACTGCCTGAATAAAAGGTAGTGATGCATGTTCCCTGATACTTTGCGCCGATAAACCCAATAGTTTCTCAAGTAAGATCTTGTTTTCACCACGGTACGGGGGCAGAAAGTGAATAGTACGTCCGCTTCGCTGCGCATTTTTTACTACTTCGAAAACCTGATTAAAAGGAGCCGTCTGAGTTACTCCTACTTTAGTTGCATTATCTTTTAAGGACACCTGTGGTCCCATCCAGATTATGTCTTCAATATCGACATCATTTCCGAAAATGAGGTCTTCTCCACTATCAAAATCAACAACACCAATTAATCCCGGAAAATCAAGACCAAAAAAATACAGGAAAGAACTATCCTGACGAAAATGATAAGTATTATCTAAATAATTCATTGGCGATTCAACATTTCCAAGTAAAAGTCCAATTCCTTTTAAACCTTTCTTCTTCAGTTCACTGCGTCGTTGGATGTAAGTATTTTTATCAAACATAATAGCGTTTTTAATTGTGATTCAACGAATATACAAGAAATCTTCCTGACCGGAAGTACTTGAGAAATTAATAAGTCTTAAAAATAGTATTCCTCAAAAAGCAAATAGATGAGCAAAGTCAGTATGACTTTTTAAATTTCGCAGTTATCACTATATCAGTTACTTAAATAATAAATATTTAAATATCTGTGTTGAAAAATATGTCGTACAAAACATAACTAATTCGTAAAAACGTCGTAACTTAAAATATAAACTTAAAAACTAAAAATCATGGGGAATTCTTTACTGAACTATTTGAATCAGCGTATGCAAGAGGACATTCCTCAAGGCAGAGGCGGTAAAGGGCTAGCGGGTCCTGTGATAACCATATCCCGCGAAGTTGGTTGCAATGGTCTGGTAATAGCCCATCAACTGGCAAACGAACTCAACAAACGAAAATTGACTGCAGACTGGAAAGTTTTGAGTAAGGAAATTTTTTATAAAAGTGCACAAGAGTTACAACTTGATCCTGAGAAAATCCGAAGAATGTTTAAGAAACCTGATACTCAAACTTTTGATCATATTTTAAAAGCTTTTGGAGATAAACGATACAAAAGTGAGGCAAAGATATCAAATACAGTGCGCGAAGTTATACGTTCGCTGGCTGTTGACGGCTTTAATATCATTGTTGGCCGTGCAGGGAATATTATTGCCAGCGATATTAAAAATGCTTTGCATTTACGCTTCATAGCTCCGATGGAATATAAGGTGCAAACAATTATGACAAATAATTCTTTAAATCAAAACGAGGCAATTGCTTTTATTGAAAAGGTAGAAAAAGAACGCATCGCTTTCCGCAAAATGATAAAAGCTGATGCAGAACAGAAAAGTCATTTTGATTTAACAATTAATCGTGCTTCATTTACAGATAAACAGGTTGTCGACTTGATCATTCAGGCAATGGAAATGAAGCAAATACTTGTTGATTACAAAATGCAGGTTCAGTATTATTAGATATTTCGGAAACGAATCTTTATAAATTAAATTCCCCATAAAAAAATACCAGATGAAGTTTCATCTGGTATTTCTATTTAAAGCTCCCGATTTATCCAGTGATATGATCGGGTAATCCTTTTACTAAAACAGGCTTTTGAGCATCAGGTTTTATTTCAAACATATCGCTCGGAGTAAGGCCGCATTCTTCCAGCATTTCGAGACAATATTCCAATCGTCCCAATTCGCTGGAAACATTATTTGTTCCAAAAGTGAATTTGACACCTGCCTCTTTCGCCATTTTAATCATATCAGCGTGTGGAGTTTTATAACGTGCGTTGATCTCCAGTGCAATACCATTGTCTGCTAATACTTTTACAACACGTTCCATACGCTCCTTTGTCCATAATTCTTCGTATTCAGGCATTAGCACATCAGGAAGAACAGTCGGATTTACATAAATGTCAACGGGTTCCTGGGAGAAAATGGCTTCAATCTTAGCTACCAGGTCATCCATGAATTGTTGTTTGTCGTCAACGAATACTTCTTCAGGAATCCAGATTCGGCTTCTTCTCCCTTTCCTGTCTGTAAAAGTCATGGCATCGGTAAAAACATAATCAAATTTTGAAACAGCTTCCGGTGAGAACAGCGTAACCCATTCCCTGCCTTCGGCTTGCATGCCTTTGAAACATGGGGCTCCTCTCACTTCTTCCATGTAAGCATACAATGATTCATCGTCGGTTACCGGGAAGTGTAGCCCGCAGTTTGGTGCAATGCCGTAATTAATACCTAACTTCTGAGAATTGGCAATGCAATCTTCCAGCGTTAAACCACCTTTTAAATGTACATGGTAATCCACCAGTGGAAATCCGGCCCTATGCAACTGTGTCACTTTTGTATCCCAATCCAGATCTTCCACTTCTTTCTTTTCATCCTCAGGTAATGCCTCTATTCTGATGTTTTTAAAATATGTCGTACTTCCCGGATCGTGTGCCTGTAGCGCAATTGTTCCTTCTCCAATAATACGTTCTTTGGCTTCCTCTCCCCTCCATGGATTTTCAGGTTGGGTATATTCATTCACCTTCACATCGTTGAGAAATACTTCCACAAAATTCTCTACCACTTTTATCCTGATCTTAAACCAGTCATTGTCTTTTACAAACGGGAAATAAACGTTTCGAATTCCACTTATACTTCCTGTTTTTCTCCTCTCCGGAATTTGCGGATTATTGCCACTGAACGTATTATTTATTTGGATTTCATATCCCTTTACAGGGAAATCTTCAACCTGATATTCTGTACAGATATATATTCCTGAGTTTGATTTGTCAAGGGTTTTTACTTCAGCTTCCAGTTCGAAGTTTTTGAATTTTCCATTGTAAAAAAGGTGACTGCGATCGCCGGAACATTTAATTGTACCATCTTCAACAGTAATACTTTCCGGATTTTCAGCTGCTTTCTTCCAGCCATCCAGTGTTTCACCATCGAATATGATTTGCCACTCTCCAACCGGAGCCTGTGGAGAACAGGCCATAAAAAACACACTAAAGGCCAGTAACGTCAAGGAAATTAAGTTCTTCATAGTTTGATATTTAGTTTTGTTAATTGATGCTTGATACTGAATTCTCGATACTGGATTCTGGAAAATCAGCAATCACAAATCGTTGATAGATATACCATTTATTCATTTGCCAGTGGAATAAAACGCGCACTTAAATCAGGTGTTTCCATGTCATTATCCAGCGGAAACATCGGACGATGAATTCGTTTGTATCCCAGCCGTTCCAAATCCTGATCCACACCACCCGGAGTGAGCGCCATCAGCCAGTCGGCTCGCATATCATACAATTCAGGTACGAGGTAACCTATTTTTACAACCACGATATCAGTTTTTCTTGGATTAAGTCCGAGGTCGGTAAAATCTTTTTCGTAATGATAGGGTTTGCGTTTTTCGGTAACAATTACCTGAACACTCCCTACCTGAACCACAACCTCAGTATTGGCATCCGGATCGCCTTTTTTTATTGCTTTTACAATGCCGGTTAATTGAATTGGCGGAGCATAACGATTATCTACGATGGCACCAGCAAATCCGCTAATTTTCCCTCCTACTCCAACTTCGTTTGCTTTAGCAACCAACTCCGGTCCAGGAATCGATGCATAAATTAGTGAAGGGCCATTTTCGTTTTTGAATTCTTTTCTTTTTAGTATTTCCGTCAATGTCCAGGTAACATCACCTGCACCTCCGGCTGTTGGATTATCGCCCATATCACTGATCATAAAAGGCTGACCGTCAAAAGCTATTGCTTTATCCAGACACTCTTCCAGAGTGGCTACAGGAGCTACAAATTCGAATTCGTTGCGAACGTCCCAAAAGCTTTTTGCCAGCTCCTCTGCTGCGTTTTGAACAGCTGCCTGATCGTCGCCATACGCCATCACAACCCCGCGATTTCGTGGTTCATCAGCCCATGCATAACCAATCCAAATGGCTGCATCAATTACACCTTCCTGCTTTGTTAGTGGATCAACTTTGGCATACAAACTTTTTCCCGGCTCAATCCGGGTACTCGTTTTTTCGCCTGGAAGCAGAATTGGCACCGGGATCCAGGCTTTATATTTTGGTTTTCCTTTACCATTTTCCAGTCGGTCAAGCAGATTCTCAAGTGCCCGTTGTTTCGACTCCATGGCATCTTCGTGTGGTGCCATGCGATAACAGGTAATCATATCCGATTGATGCGCCAATCGTTCACTAACATTTCCATGCAAATCCATTGAAGTTGAGATCAGGGTTTCTGGTCCGACAACTTCACGAATCCGTTCGATCATGTCTCCTTCCGGATCGTCGAGACCAACCACACTCATTGCTCCGTGAATATCAAAAAATAATCCGTCGTAAGGCAAGTGTTTTTTCAAACTATCCAGCGTTTCCTGCATCAGTGTTTCATATGCATCGCGGGTCACAATACCGCCGGGGATGGCATGTCCTCGCATAGTTGGGAAATATTGTGCCCTTTGCCGGTCGGGGGAATCTTCCTTCATGAAAGAATAATACGAGAAAATTTCATTTCCACGACGAGCCCGAAACGCAGTAATGTCTGACTGAGCAGGTGAAAAGGTACTCGATTCGATAGCCAGTCCTGCAATCGCAACACGCGGAAGAGGTTTTTCGCCTGGTTTACATGAGAAGAATAAGATTGTTGAAACGATGATTGCAACGAACTTTACTTTTTCCATACGATAGTTTATTAGGTTTCACACAAAGTTAAGCGAATCGGCTAAACGAAAAAGTAAATTGAATTTTATTCTGCTGCATTCTCAGGCTTAATCTCTCAGTTTTTGTTTAAGCCTTCAATAACACAGGTTTGGTTGGCTATTTCGTTTCGTACTTATCTTGCGGATTGACAGCTTTATAACTAAATACAGTCAGAATTAAAACTATAATAAGCAGTGCATAAATTGCAACACTGTATGACCCCAAATGTGACAAGGATAAACTGAAAAGTATAGGTCCGAGAGCACTACCAAAAACAATGAGTGCCATTACAAAGCCGGTAATTTTCCCAAGGTGTTCACGACCGTAATAACGAGGCCAGGTTACAGCCATTAAAACATTGTACATGCCACTGACCATACCACTTCCAACGATAAAACCAATGTAAAATATGTGTTGCTCGATTTGTGCCAGAGAGAATAAAGCAAGAACTTCTCCAGCCAGCAAAATATACAACAGATAAACTAATTTAATGCGGTCGCTTATCCATCCTCCCAACAGGGACAGCGATACAGAAATAAAAGAAATAGGGATAAAAATAGCCAGTGCCTTGTCACGATTAATCCCGGCTTCTTCGAACAACGAAACCAGGTGAAATGTATAACCTGTGACATAAAGGGCATAAATAGCCATAGGAATGGCAAATAACCACAGAGTGAGGTTTTTTCTCGCTTCCTTTAACGTAAATTGCTTAAACGGTTTAATGATTACATTGTGTTCCTTGTTGGCATGTTTCTCTCCGTCAGGAACCATATCAAGATCTTCCGGGTTATCCCTGAAAAAGAGGAAAACAAAAAGTGTAAAGAATAATCCTATCGCTGCGGCCATGATCAACCAGGCATGTCGCCAGGAAGTTCCCTGGATCAGCATGTCGAATGAAAGCGGCGCAATGGAAAAACCAAGTGAAACAAAAACCGATGAAATCCCGTTCACCAAACCTCTCCGGGCAATGAACCATTTCATCAGCATATTACGCGATACCATGGTCAGAACTCCCTGGCCTGAAAATCTCAACATAAAAAAGAACAGAATCAGGGCAGCCACAGCAAAAGCAAGGTGCGAAGGCGAAGTGTCGGAAACAATAAGTCGCACCAATCGGTCGGACTGACTAAGCAAAATAAGTACAAAAGCCAAAATCAGTGAGGTAGCCATCCCAACCCATCGGGCGCCAAATTTATCGTAGATTTTTCCTGCCCAAATCAGGAAAAAAGAACTACCAATAGTCCCAAACATGTATGCAGTGCTAATCTGGTCGCGACTGATTTTTAAATTTTCAATCAGGTAGTCGGTAAAAGTAGAGACACCAGTTGTTTGTCCGGGTGCACTCACAAGTATTCCTACCGTGGCAACCACAAGAATTACCCAACCGTAGAAAAAAGGAATTTTGCCGGGATCGAAGGGAAATCTATTTAGTTTCTGTTTGGTTTGCACCTGTTTATCTTTCCGGCAAAGCTAATGAATCGTACGATGATTTAGGGCTCCAACCTGTATTTATAAGGAATATGATAACCTTTTCATGAGATTATTTGCAGCCCCCAAAAAAAAAATCCTTCTCTTTCAAAGCAAGATTTTTTCCAATAATTCGTAAAGCAGATTCTTCTTGATCGGTTTTGTAATTAAATCGTTACACCCTGAATCCAAAGCTCTTTTTTTCTCTGAACTCAAAGCGTGAGCTGTTAAAGCCACAACCGGAACATCCTGGTTTATTTTACGGATTTCTATGGTGGAAAGGAAACCATCCATTACCGGCATTTTTAAATCCATAAATACAAGATCAATGTTTTCGGTGTTTCGAACAACATCTACCGCTTCACTCCCGTTCCATGCTTTTATTACGTTGCATTTCAAGGGTTTTAAAAGAATTGAAATCAGTTCCATGCTGGTTACATCGTCTTCAACAACCAGGATTTGCTTTGCATGTAAGTTTGGTAATTTTTCATTTCTGTCTCCGACTATTTCCGACTCCATTTTTGTAGTAATGGTTGAAACGGGGACATTAAAGATAAAAACAGATCCCTCTCCTACTTTAGTAGAAACATCAATGTGGGCATCCATGGCATCAGCAATCTTGCGGGCTAAAGCCAATCCAATTCCGACTCCCCCGTATTCGCGTGTATGCGAGTCATCCCCCTGACGGAAGAAATCGAAAATAATATGAAGCTTGTCTTCCGGTATCCCAATACCAGTATCAGCTACAGAAATACGAAGCATCTGTTTTTCATTCATTTCAACCTTTAATGAGATACTTCCCTGGTGTGTGTATTTTACTGCATTCTTGAGGATATTGGAAACTGCCTGAATGATTTTGGGTTTATCCGTGATCACTTTTTGATTCACCAGTCTTTTTTCGATGTTAAAATTAAGTTTGATCACATCTGATTTACTGGCATCAGAAACAGCTTCCTGTAAAAATTTCTTTAAGTCCAGAAAGACATCACGAATAAAAACTTGATTCTTTCTGATTTTAATTGGCTTTTGCTCAATCATTGCAAGATTAAATATGTCATCAATAATTTCCAGCAATGACATGCCACTCTTGTTTATGTATTTCGAGAATTCAATTATCTCTCTGTCATCAGTCAGTTCAGGGATCAAATCACTAAATCCAAGAATATGATTTAAAGGAGTTCTTAATTCATGACTAACTGTTGCAAGAAACGCCGATTTTAGACGATCGCTTTCTTCGGCCCTCGTTTTTGAACGCAACAGTTCCTGTTCATTTTCTTTCCTTTCAGTAATATCCATCGAAAATACAAGGACACCTTCTATATTTTTGCGATTATTTAAAAGTGGTATCCGACTTGTAAGAGCAATTCCTTGTGTTCCGTCAGCTTTAAAATAAGATTCTTCGTGGTTATACATAGGTGTGCCGCTTTCCATTACTTCTGCCTCCCACCTACGGTAATCCTCATTATAATCGGAGCGGCGGGCAAAATCCTGATCTGTTTTTCCTTTTACTTTCTTTGCTGAGCTCAATCCGACTACCTTTGCAAAAGCCAAATTGCCCCCCTTGTATACAAAATCTCTGTTTTTCCAAAAGATCTGAATTGGCATATTGTCAACTAACAACCACAAAAAGTTTTTTTGTTCTCTGAGACTTTCTTCCGCCTTTTTCCGCTCTGTAATATCAACAAAGCTGGCTATTCGCTGTCTTTTTTTTGTAACTCCCACATTAATAAGCACATGCTTAACTTCGTCATTTTTACTAATCATCCTTACTTCATAGGCTTGCAAGGCATCTTTCGGATTGATACTTCTTATTCGTTGTTGTTCCGCCATCTTCGCATAGTCATCGGGATGCACCAATGACATCCATGACATTCCGTTTTCAATCTCTTCGCGCGAATAACCTGATAAAGACACACACTGGTCGTTGGCTAATACAATATACCCTTCTTCGTCTAAAATTGCTGATGCAGTTCCTTTATTTTCAAATATGCTTCTGAATTTTTCTTCGTTTTCCTCCAGAATTTGATAATTCCTGACGCGCTCTGTTATATCTCTGGCTACACTTAGAATACTCTTATTCCCATTGTAAATAATCGGATTTGAGTGAACTTCTACCGGAAATGATTTCCCGCTCCGTGTAGTATGAATAGCCTCCATTTTGTATGTTTTTTGCTCAACAAGAATTTCATCTATGACTTTTCTTACCCATTCGTCACTCACGTTTTTATCAATAATAGAAATGGTCTGTCCCAGCAGTTCTTCGCGCTTATACTCCATTCTATCGATAAAAGTCTGATTCACTTCGGTAATCTTTCCCTGAGTATCCAGAATGCAGATAGTGTCTTGATTGACATTGAAGATATTACTGAAATTGGTTGCGATCTCTTTTAGCTCTTGTTCTGCCCGTTTGCTCTTGGTTATATTACGTAATACACCGTTAATCAGGTTTTTATCTTTGTCATATTCGGCAATCGCATGGATGTAGAAGATTTCTCCCGTTTTTTTGTTCTTTAGTTCGAACTGTTCATTGTAACCGGCTTCTCCTTTAATCAGTTTATTTAAAGCATCATCAAGCTTTTCTCTGTACCCCGGCAAATGAACCTCCTGAACAGCCTCGGGCGAAACAAATTCCTCGCTTTCAAAACCATAAATATTTCTTGTTTCTTCGGAAGCAAAAACCTGACGTTTATTTAAATCAATCGACCAACTTCCAATATTTGCCAGTTTTTGGGCATTATACAATTCCTTTAAAGTTTGTTTTAATTCGTCCTCTGCTCCTTTCTTTGCTGTAATATCCTGAATAATTCCTGAGACAATGTTTGTTTCAGCATTGTACTCAGCAATTGAGTGAATATCCAGAATCTGACCGGTTTTGTTGTTTTTGATTTTAAACTCTACATCGTATTTTTCTTCACCTGCCATGAGTTTACTCAAAGCCCGATCAAGAATATGACGATACTCAGGCAATGGAATACTCTGAATGGTTTGCAGATCAAATTGATTCAGATCTTTATCAAGACCGTATATTTTGCGAGTCTGTTCTGAAGCAGTGACATTAAAGTTATTCATATCAAACATCCAGCTTCCCATGTTCCCAATCTGTTGTGCCTTTTCCAGATCATTATGGGCTTTTTCAATATTTGCCTGTACTTTTCTTTGTTCAGTAATATCATGCAGAACAACCTGCCAGGCAGGTTTCGATTCGAATTCGACGGGAATTACGGAAACTTCTACAGGAATTCTGTATCCATGTTTTGTGTATGCGATTGTTTCGTAAACGTTGACTACTGCCTTTCCTTTAATCCTTTTCTGATGAAGATCCCTGACACGATCTTTTTCCTCCGGGGCTATGAATTTTAAAAAATCGTGCCCCAGTAGTTCGTTTTCAGTGAATTTGGATAAGTTGCAAAGGGATTTATTGGTTAGTTTAATAACACCATCCTGTATTATAAAAACAGAATCCTGCAAGGCATTAACCAGGTTTCTGAATTTTTCTTCATTTTGTTTTATGGCCAACTCACCTTTTCGGATATCAGTAATATCTTTAACAACAGCAATTCGGGTTTGAGCCAGTTTCTTTATGTTAAGAGTAACAGACAGCACTTTGGTCCCTTTGTACAAAACCTCGAATGGTTTACTTACTTTGCCATTCAAAATGTGTTTTGCTACCTTGAGCATCAGTTTCTGATCAGCGCCACTAAAATGCTTCTTCACCAGGGTAAGCCCGTTCACTCCAACAATTTCACTTCTGTTTAACTCCGAAATCCGGCAAAAAGCTTCGTTGGTATCTAAAATGTTTAACCTGCCATCAAAAATCAGAAAGCCATCCTGGGCATCATCAATAATCTTTTTTAAATCCTGAGACTGTTTTAACCGCAAGATGACCAGCGAGATATCGTCAATCAGATCGCTAAAAAAACGATAATTATTTTCACTCCAAACCGATTGTGTTTGCATGGAAGCTCCAATTAACCCGTATCGGTTATTGTTACTAATCAGTGGTTTTATAATGTGCGAATGAGTGGAGAAATCGATCGGGAGATCATAATCTGGTTGCTTTCCGGTATGAATTGCAATATCTCCTGATTGAATTACCTGTTGAATTGAAACAGGCAATGCACCTTTAAGCAAAGTATTCTGAAATTCAGAAGCAAAGTCATTAAGTCCTTCAGAGAGAAAAGATTCAAAGTTTAAATCTTTGTCAAAAAGAAGGACCCAAACAAAATTAAACTCATCCAGGGAATAAAGAGAAGAAATGATCTTTCTGATCAAAGTCTCAAAATCGGATTCATGTAACAAAATTTGATTTAATCTATACGAGAAATATAGTTGATCTGTTAGTTTATCGTGGTAATTTGCTAATGAATTCATTAGTTAGGTTTTGATATTTAACGGCTTATTGCAAAAGTATTATTTAATACTCATTTAAATTAAGTATTTACGTGTTCATTTTAAACTTATGAGGCACATTCATAATAAATTCTGAATTTAAAAACTTGATCTATAAAAAACAAGGAGCTATGAAATATTCAAAGCTCCCCTTTTGCAATCAACAAAATTATGTTTTAAATGCTATTCGTATCGTTTTAATTCTGCCAGCGTTTGATGCAGATTTCTTTGAATTTCAATCATGTTATTGAAACTCTCATAGTACACTGTCAGCTCCATCAGGTAATCAATCATTGATATTTCTCCTGCTTCCAGTGCTTTGGCTGCCAACCTGGTATTATTACAATCATCCAGTTCTTTTCGGTAATCGTTCAAACTGTTTTGCAATTGAAGAGCTTTTGCATGCAATGCTTTCAATGAGTTATAAAACCGGAGTTTGTTGTCCTGCTCAACTGCCTGTGATACTTCAGTAAGTGCACGTGCTTCTTTCACTTTATTCTTACTTTCCCAAAGTGGCACTGACACTCCAACCGTTATCCCCTGCAGATGTTCTCCAACGATTCCTTCACTCATATAACCTGCCTGAAATTTAGGTAAAGCGAGAGCCGAATTCAGTTTTTCATTTTGCCGGTTCACTTCGGTTTCGAGTTTTAACCATGCCAACACCGGATTTTTTTGTTCGGCCTGTGCATACCAGTTCCCGAAATCTTCTGGAATAATGATCGATGGAAAATCAGCTATCTGGAAATCAATCATTTTTCCACCATTTAGACGCTTCAGTTCTGCAAGTTGTTCTTCACGATTTACCTGCAACGATTCAGCCTTCTTCGTCAAATCAATAAGTCCAAGCCTGGCTTTATTATAATCCAGAATATTAGCTTCTCCAGTTTCAAATTTAGTTTGAAATAGGCTAACCATTCGACGTGCATTTTCAATCCGTTCCGAATATTCTTTCAAAAGCGCATTAATATATACCAGTTGGTTACAAACCTGCCGGGTGTACAGAAAAAATTCCTTTTTCTGCCGTTCATATTCAAGCAGAACCTGTTCGTTCTTTAAATTAGAAATGTCACTTTTACGACTGTAAACCGTTGGAAAATCAAAGCCCTGTGTTACCCTGATATCCGTTCGGTTACCAATTTCAGACGGAGTACCAAACAAATAATTGAATTCAACTTCAGGATTAGGTAAAAAGAGATCGGTTTTATTCCCGATGGTTTCGGCATCTACTTTCCGTTTTAAAGCTATCAGCGTAGTGTTGTTTTGCTCCACTTCCTGTATTACCTGTTCAATGCTGGTTTGCGCAACCAATTCAAATGTGAACAGGAAACAAGCCAGAGTAATTATAATTATTTGCTTCATTCTTTTTCATTTTTAATAATTCCACGTCTTCTTAACTCGAAATACACAACCGGTACCACAAAAATATTTAGCATGGTAGAAGTCAGTAATCCGCCGAGAATTACTTTAGCCATCGGACTTTGAATTTCATTACCGGAAAGATCGCCATGCAGTGCAAGCGGAATTAAAGCCAAAGCAGCTGTCAGCGCAGTCATTAAAATGGCATTCAGGCGATCGGAAGAACCTTTGATGATCGTGTCCTTCAAAGAATCAGTTCCATTGTCCAGCTTTTGGTAATTGGAAATAAGAAGAATACCGTTTCGTGTGGCGATTCCAAAGAGTGTAATAAATCCAATTATAGCCGGAATACTCAATATCCCAGAAGTAAAATAGATGGAGAATACACCTCCGATCAGCGCCAGTGGCAGGTTTAATAAAATAATTCCTGCCAGTTTAAAGTCCCTGAATTCCTGGAATAGCAGGAAGAAGATCAGCAAGACTGCAATTAAAGAAGTCAGTAATAATGTTCGCGATGCTGCGGCTTCACTTTCAAACTGACCACCGTATTCGATCCGGTAACCTTCCGGCAGATTTATTTGCTCTTCGATATTGTTTTTAATATCGTTTACAACACCCCGCAAATCGCGCCCGGCAACGTTTGCCGAGATTACCACCTTTCGCTGAACATTTTCACGGGAAATGGAACTTGGTCCGGCCACAGAAACCACATCGGCCACCTGTTCAATCGGAACTTTTTTCCCTTTCTCTGTGTCGATCAAAGCCGATTTTATACCATCAATACTTTCCGTAAAATCTTTATTCAGTCTCAGAATCAAATCGAAACTGCGTTGTCCTTCGTATATGTCTGCTTGTTTTTCTCCACCAAAAGCCACATCAACAAACTGGTTGAATTGTTCCAGTGTTATTCCGTATTCAGCGAGCATATCACGGTTTGGTCTGATCTGAATTTGGGGAATTTCAACTTGCTGATCAACATTCACATCTACCAATCCGTCAACATCAGCAATGGCCGCTTTTACCTGATTTCCGATTGCGAACATCCGGTTAAGATCAGCGCCGAACAGCTTGATCGCAATATTTGCACGCGTTCCGGAAAGCATGTGATCGATGCGGTGCCCAAGTGGCTGACCAACTGTAAAAGCAATGCCGGGAACATGTGCCAGTTTATTCCGAACATCTTCAAGAAACGCCTCATGATCGCGTTTGTCGAGTGTGAATTTCACATCGATTTCGGCACTGTTGGTGGTTTGCGAATGTTCGTCCAATTCTCCCCTTCCGGTTCTCCGTGCTGTGTGTGTAATTTCGGGGACCGATAACAACTCTGTTTCCACGAGGTTGCCAATTTTGTTGCTTTCGTCGAGTGATGTTCCTGGTTTGGTAATTACCGAAATCGTCAGAGATCCTTCATTAAACGAGGGTAAAAAGCTACGTCCGAATCCGGATAAAGTAACAATGGCAAGTATTAATACAGCCAACGTTGAAAAGACGATAATCCGTTTATGCGAAAGTGACCAGTTTAGCGCCTTTTCATAAATAGATGACAGTTTTCTTACCAGCCATTTTTCCTTTTCATTTTTCTTCAGGTACTTTTCGTTACTCAGCAGCATTTTCGACAACAAAGGAGTAAGTGTCATAGCAACAATCAGCGAAACAAAAAGCGATACAATAAAGGAGATTCCAAGTGGTTTTAACATTCTTCCTTCCATTCCGGTAAGGAAAAAGAGTGGTAAAAACGCCACCATAATAATCAAGGTCGCATTCAGAATTGATGAACGAATTTCTTTGGATGCTTCAAACACCACATCAAATGCCGACCGTCTTTTTAAGACTGGTAATTGTTGATTTTGCCGCAACCGTTTATAGACATTTTCCACATCGATAATGGCATCGTCAACCAGCGAACCGATAGCAATAGCCATCCCACCCAAACTCATGGTGTTGATGTTTTGTCCCAATAATTTCATCACAATAATTGCACCGAGCAAGGACAATGGAATCGCAAGCAAGGAAATAAGTGTAGTTCTGAAACTTCCGAGGAAAAGAAATAAAATGATCACGACCAGAATACTCCCTTCAATCAGAGCTTTTTGCACGTTATTTACTGATGTTTCAATAAAATCTGCCTGACGAAAAATTCCGGTATCCAGTTTTACATCGGGAGGCAATGTTTTTTGAAGAACCTCCAGGTTTGCCTGAATCCGGTTGGTAACATCTATCGTATTTATGTTTGGTTGTTTTGAAACTGAAATGATCACTGCCGGTTTTACATTTTCAGAGGCGTAACCCATTTTTACGGCACTGCCAATTTTAACCTCTGCCACATCACGCACCCGTACCGGTTTACCATCGTTTGATTTAATGTATGAATTAGCGAGTGTCTCTAGGTCTGACGATCTTACAATGCCCCGAACCACGTATTCGTTCCCAAACTGGCGGACAACATTACCTGTTGAATTCCTGCTCATGTTCTGACAGACTTCTGCCAGTTCGCTCATTGAAACTCCGAAATATCCCATTTTATAAGGATCGGCCAGCACCTGGTACTGTTTATAGTCTCCTCCTATAATTGTAACCTGCGAAACGCCGCCCGTAGCCAAAATCAATGGTTTTACATTCCAATCTGCAATCGTACGAAGATCCATCATGCTGGTGCTGTCGGCCTGCATTCCGATAAAGAAAATCTCACCCATCACGCTCGATTGCGGCGCCAACATGGGTTGCCCCACACCCAGCGGCATCTGCGACGACACACTGATCAGTTTCTCGCTAACAATTTGCCGGGCCTTAAAAACATCGGTTCCCCAATCGAATTCTACCCAAACGAATGAAAATCCATAGGCCGAAGTGGAACGCACACGACGTACGTCAGTGCCTCCGTTCACCGCCGTTTCAATAGGAAAAGTAACCAATCTCTCCACTTCTTCCGAAGCCATTCCATGGGCATCGGTCATTACAACCACAGTTGGTGCAGTCAGGTCAGGAAAAACATCCACATCCATCCGCGAGGCAGTGCGGGTTCCCACCACAATCAATGCCACCGAACAAAAAAGGATGAAGTATTTATTATTGAGTGAAAATCGAATAATATTATTTAACATGATTTCCTGTTTTAGTGTACATGTCCGGCATGCGGATCGAGTGCCCCGGTTGCCTGCGACAGTTTGATAAACATTGCTCCCTGTGTTACAACTCTCTCACCCGAAGTGATACCGGATTTTATCTCGGTAAAAAGTCCGTCGGTGTCCGCTGTTTCTACTTCCCTCTTTTCAAATAATTCCGGGGTAAGTTGCACATACACAAAGAAATACCCTTGTTCTTCGAGCATAGCAGAATTTGGAAGTACCAGCTTGTTTTGATCTGACGTGGTTTTAATGTACAAATCAACAAATTCACCCGGAACGAGATCAGCAGAATCATCGATATTTAAATGCACAGGAATCATGAAATTACCTTCACTTGTACTTTCGCCTGTCGCCATCAACCGGCCATTCAAATCGTTTAAATCGTAGATTCTATTGTTTGCCATAGTATGTATCACAGCATCCGAGTAATTCTTCATATTTTCCCGGTATTTGGGCTGAATTTCGGCATGCAACATAAATCCCTTGTTTCGGGCAATGCTGACCAGTGCTTCTCCAGGTTCCGTGTATTCACCATTCTGCACAAAAATCTGTCGGATATAACCGTTTAACGGACTTTTAACCACTTCTCCCTTATCGTTGAAGTTGTTCTCCAGGTTCTGGTAAATGATCTTTGCATTTTCGAATTTGTTCTTTGCATCCAGCAAATCCTTTTCAGAAACAATCTTTTCTTTTGCCAGTTCCTGTTTCCGTTCATAATCCAGTTTCGAAGTCTCATAGTTGTTCTTTGCTTCGGCATAGATAACAGCCGAATTATTTACTGCCAGTTGATTACCGCTGACGCTGAATAACTTCTCATCTAAAGAAACCGTTTTCCCTTCAACCAAATCATTGCTTAAAAACTGCACTGTTCCGTTTGTTCTGGCGGTGAGTGTGATTTCATTCGATGGTACCGATTGAACCTGTGCAACGGTTTTAATCACCTGTCCAAATGGAATGTTGGCAGGCAATTCGGTCTGAAAATCAATCTTCCATGACTGTTCCTTAGTGAATGTGGAACTATTTACGGCAGAAACTTCGGCGGCTTCTGCATCTGCGTGGGCTCCTTCATCGTTCTGATACACTTTCACATTGGGCACAACCACCTGATAAGAATTGTCTGCTGTCTGTATATCGTATGAAAGCGTTCCGCTTCCGGCAGTTTTGGGTTTTATATTAAAACTGTAAATGCCCACTTGATCATCGGCTTCCAGCTTCTGACTTATTTCTGTTCCTCCAACATTTAGTTTGATGGTAACAGTGGCATTTTTTAGCGGTTTGAAATTGCTGAGCCATGTAAAATGCGATAAAACGTTGCTTTCTTCACCCAAAACAAAAGGATCGGCTTCTGCAAAATACTCCAGGTCGTTGGTGTATTCGGTGTATTGAAACTTGGCTTCCTCGTGTTCGTGATCATGCTCAGCTTCACCAGCCACATTTGCATTTTCTTTACACCCAAAAGTCAACAGCAAAAATGCTGTCATAAAAAATAGTATTCGTTTCATTGTTTATTTTAGTATGAATTGAAACTGTGATCCGTTAGTGGATCTTTTGAAAATAAGATGTGCCAATTCGCCCTGAAATAACAATACAATCTATTTCAGAAAGAAAAAGCGTATAGATTCCGGTTAAAATCCGAATAGGAAACAGCTAATTCCTGTCTGCCGGAATTAGCAAGAAACGGGAGGTGCCCGTAATCCAAAAGCCTGACTGGCAAGGGTATGATAAATTGGAATATGATCATTAAAAACAATCTCGATAAAGAAACGAGGATTTGAAACCCTTGAATTTTCATCTCCTTTGATCGCAAAAAGCGAAACATTGTTTATCAGATCATGTGAACTTATAGTTGTGCGAATATTTTGCTTGATCTCGCCGTTTGATAGAGCTACAATGTGAGAAAGCATGCAACTATCGGATTCCTTGTCTGAATCGTGCTGATGATGTTTCGCATCACAGGTATTGTTGCAGCACTCATCATGTGAAGTGTGTTCTGCAACAATGGCATCGAAACAAAGGTCACTGTCGTGGTGATGATGCGGAATTACGGCGTGGACAAACAAAACCATGTTTGCCAAAAGAATAAAAAATGCTGCCGTAATCCGTTTCATTTAGTGAATTTTGATGCAAGATAAAAAAAATCATGAATTCGCACTTCCCTGAGTTGATATTGAATCACATACAAAACTTTGGTTGCAGTGACCATACATAAAAAATACCTGCCACTTTTTAGGTAACAGGTATTTATTCTAATGTTATAATGATAATTTACTTACAATCCAAGCACATCGGGACCTTGTACGAAAACAATATCGCGGGGAATACCTGCTTCACCGATTCTGTCCAGGTCTTTTTGAAGTTCTTCACGGATGTAGCCGTTTTCTTCCAGTTCCTTTTGTGCCGCAGCATAATCACCATCACCCTGTATTTTCAGGATTTCTTCGGCCAATCCAAGCATGGCTGTTTTCATTTTTTCAAAATCAACGCGGTAAGTTCCTGTTGCTTCGTCGCGTGTAAAAGCACCAGCTTCCTGGAAATAATAGAAACGCATCATGTTGGCTTTTCCATGGGCGCTTGCTGCTCCAAAACGAACTGAACGGAAAATGCCTGCCATGAAAGTCACAAAGTTATCCATCATGTCCTTTTCTCCCATTTCACCCATTTGATTAAGCTGGTAAACACACCACAATCCCAGAATATCAGCTTTCCCTTCTTCCATCGATGTGTAGGTATCTTTTAACGCTTCACGAACGGTTGAAGATTTATCCACTGTGTTTCCAAGTCCCAGTCCGTGAGCTACTTCATGAAACATAGTGTTTTCGAAAAAGGCATCAAATTTCACATGTGAACGCTGATCTTCGGCAATCAATAAATCAGCAATCGGTACCAGTATTTTATCGAATTTAGCCTGCATCGAGTTTTTCAGTTGCAGTTTACGACTTCCTTTGGTTGCGCGCACTTCCTCGTCGTTCGGCAGGTTTATCGCGATAGTTTTACTACCGGCATTACAGTCGCCGGCATAATAAATAGCATCGTAAACATTCATATCCGAATCCACTCCCGGAGTTTCATCTTTATATTTCTGTTCGCAAGGCAGTGCTTTCTGAAGCCCCGGCAGTAGCGCAGCATAACGCTCCAGTTTCTTGCTCCAGTCTTTGTCTTTAATCAAAATATAGGATTCATGAGCAGCTTTATAACCAAATAACTGGTCTTCATAATTTTCGATCGGACCGACTACAAAATCGATGGTATTGTTTTTCATTTCCATCCAGGCCACATCGCTGGCAAAATAATCATCGGTTAACAGAGCCTCTGCCCTTTTATTCAAATAATTTTTTAATCCCGGATCTTCAGCAAGTTCTGCTGCCTTTTCAAGTAATTCTGCCGCCTTTTGTATTTGCCCCGCATATGCGATGTGGTAGGGAATTGACTCCAGCCCTCCGCCTTCGCCTCTTCTGATCAATGTATACAGACTTGTTTTTGTTTCATCGTTCCATTCTTCAAATTCGGTTTTTGTCATGTCTGCCGGATAAAAGTTGGCACCTTCCGGTTTTGCTCCATAACCTTCTATAAAAGGCTTATTCGCATTTAAACGCTCCCATGGACCATAATTAATCTGAATAAATTTCCGTGTATACTCATCCCAATCTTTCGAAAGAAGTTCATTCTTATCGCCATAGGCTTCCATCCAGAAAATATCATCCATCAGTTTAGCCGCCTCAAATAAAAGTGGCAACATTTCTTTCTCTTTTTCTGTCAATACGCTTAAATCTGTTGTAAGTTTAAACAGCGCAAATTCTTCAGCCTTTTGTTTTATCTCCTCATTTACAACCATTTCCTTGTTTTGATTTGCTTCTTTTGATGTTTTATTTCCACATGCAAATGCCAGTAAAGAAACCAGCATTAGAATAAAAACCTTTTGCATAACGAATAGTTTTTGAATTTTTATCAAAACTAAAAAATGTGTCACTAAAATTTTATGGTTTTATTCAGTTTTTAAAGAATTATCCGGATAATATTCAGTTTATAAATCCGATTCAACTTCTAAAACCTATTCAAAAACGATAGAAGATCACAGGTCGTTTTTGTCGATCAGATAAATAAATGATGCAATAGCTGCGCTTCCCAACTGAAACTCCCTGAAATTAACCTGTTCAAAAGTATCGAAATCAGAATGATGGCTGTAAAAATAACGTTGCATTTCAGGAACGAAAGAAGCAAGCGGAGTTCCAAATTTACCGAGAGGTCCAATATCTACACCACCTCCACCTTTGGTGAATTGTGTTATTTTATAAGGTTCAAAATATTTATTCAGAGCAAGAATTTGTTCAACCCGTTGTTCAGGTCCACTCACGCCAAAACCGAGTGGCATAAATCCTCCACGATCAGATTCAAGTGCGAAGTAATGCTTCTCTCTTTTTAGTTCAGCCTGTTCGGCGTAAACTTTACCGCCACTCTGTGCCACTTCTTCATCCATAAACATAACCGCCCGGATCGTTCTTTTTGGTTTGATTCCCAATTCTTTGAATAAACGCAATACTTCCACACTCTGCATGCAGCCTGTTCCGTCGTCGTGAGCACCTTCACCAGTATCCCACGCATCCAAATGTCCTCCAACGGTAATGATCTCATCCGGATATTCAGAACCTCGAATTTCTCCTATAACATTGTGAGAAATTATGTCAGGAAGCGTTTCACAAGTTGTTCGCAGATACAATTCGAGATTGGAGTCTTCTTTGAGCCATTTACTTAAAAGTTCTGCCCCGTTTGTACTGATGGCAACTGCCGGAATCTTCTCTACTTCAGGATTATAACGCATTACGCCGGTGTGCGGATGATCATCCAAAGCATTGGTAAGCGAACGAACGACCACGGCGATTGCTCCATATTCAGACGCCCTGGCTGCTCCTGTTGTTCGATAATCTGCTGCTTGTCCGTATGCTGAAAAAGTATTTAGCAAGGTTGGATCCATCGGATAATTGAAAAACACGATCTTCCCCTTAATTTTATTCTTCCCTAATTTTTCAAGTTCATCAAAATTATCTACTTCAATAACCTTTGCCTGTAATCCTGCCCCACCTGTTCCAATCGAATTTCCAAGGGCGGTAACCGGAACTTGTTTCTCCCCAAAACTTTTGGAAACGATTGTAGCTTGCTCAGCTTCTCCCCGCACCCATCTCGGAACCTGAACATCCTGTAAAAACACGCTGTCCAGATCCATTTTCTGCATTAATCGAAAAGTGTAATCCACAGCACGCTCTGCTTCCGGCGATCCGGTAACTCTTCCACTGTATTCTTTACATAATACTCTCAAATTTTCGTAAGCAGTTTGGTTTGTAAGAGCTTCGTCAAAAATGCTTTTAATTAATTGATCTGTCTTCTGTGCTCCTGCACTCATCACAATCGCCAAAAATACCAGGCTAAAAAATGTTTTTCTCATCTGAATTTTTATAAAATGAATTCTGCGGTAACAGTTGAAGATACAAATGCCGAATTTAATGATAAACTTAATTTTTGAACATAAACGAACAATATTCGGAGAAAAAAGTTAATAATGTCGTTGTTTATTCCCGAACAACAGAAATTATAGTTAATTTTATTTGAACTGAATTAACTTTGACGGCTGATAAATTTATTAAATAGATACAAATGGGTCATAATTTATTAAAAGGAAAAAAAGGGATCATTTTTGGTGCCTTGAATCCTGATTCTATTGCCTGGAAAGTGGCGGAAAGAGCACACGAAGAAGGTGCATCACTTACACTTACCAATACTCCGGTTGCAGTTCGTATGGGTGAAACCAATGCATTGGCTGAAAAATTAAATACAATTGTTATTGCAGCAGATGCAACCAATGTGGAAGACCTGAACAATCTCTTCCTCAAATCGATGGAATATTTGGGTGGAAAAATTGATTTCGTACTTCATTCTATTGGTATGTCGCCAAATGTTCGGAAAGAGCGCCACTACAGCGACCTTGATTATAATTACCTTGATAAAACACTGGATGTTTCGGCCATTTCATTTCATAAAGTAATGCAGACTGCGCGAAAGCTCGACGCGATAAATGAATGGGGTTCAGTAGTAGCGCTTTCGTATGTAGCTGCACAGCGTACTTTTTACGGATATAACGACATGGCGGATGCCAAAGCGCTTCTGGAATCGTTTGCCCGGAGTTTTGGTTATATCTACGGACGTGAGCGTCGTGTACGGGTAAATACCATCTCACAATCGCCTACAATTACTACTGCCGGAAACGGTGTAAAAGGTTTTGATCGTTTGCTGGACTTTGCAGAACGCATGTCACCACTCGGAAATGCAACCGCTGATGAATGTGCAGATTATACGATTACACTATTCTCTGACCTGACGAAAAAAGTTACCATGCAGAACTTATTCCACGATGGTGGTTTTTCAAATATGGGTATGAGTTTGAGAGCGCTTCAGCAATATGAAAAAGGATTACATAAAGATTGTGATTGCAGCGATGATATTCCCGGA
>DAOPJR010000049.1:0-25600 GCA_035399765.1 Draconibacterium sp.
GAGCGCATGATTCATAATCATGAGGTCGGCGGTTCAAGCCCGCCTCTCGCTACTTGATATTAAAAGAGTTACAATAATGAATCTTGTAACTCTTTTTTTTGTGCTTATTTCTTTAACCTCTGTTGTTTTCGATTGTAAGAATATCTTTTTCTGGATGCAAGCTCAATCCATAACATAAAAATCAGCAAAAAGCCGATACAGAAAATGGCACGTACCGAATATACAGTAGCCAGTAACCCTTTGCTGGAAAGCAGGGAAATGGCCGGCGCAATCAACATCCCCAGCCAAATAATAAAGGATTCGCTGTTTTCCCTGGTTTTTAACATTCGCTGAATGACCGGGAAGTAGGCAATCACCAAAATACTTTGAATTAAAAAATTTGTTACCAGATGATTTTGGGTGAAAATCCAGAAAACAACAATTAAAAAAACAGCCCCCAGACAAACTAAATCAAACCGTGAAATCTTCGATTTTTTGTCGCCAAAAATAAGAATGGAGGCAGTA
This sequence comes from Draconibacterium sp., assembly GCA_035399765.1. Lineage (GTDB taxonomy): Bacteria > Bacteroidota > Bacteroidia > Bacteroidales > Prolixibacteraceae > Draconibacterium. The sequence continues at coordinate 505 of DAOPJR010000049.1, forward strand.
ATGGCAACGACATAAAACAAATCGACCGTGTTTTGAATGTTATCAAGAAACCCGTAATCACCCTCTTCAAGATAAGTTATCATACTCATTCCAACAGCAACCGAAAACATAATCCACATTGCCAACGCTGGTTTGGTTTGTTGCTTTATAAGCTGACTGACGTATTTAACGGTAAGAAGAATAGTAATTATACTTACTGATATGATTGAAAACTCCTTCATCCAAAAATTATAAGCTTAATTTTTGTGTAAATATCGTTTCAAAACTTTAAAGAGAAACACTTGTTTCCTTTTTTATTTCACTGCCTTCAACCGGAGTGCAAGATAAATCCGAAAAACTCCGATCATTATAAATGCGATGGAAGTCCAAAGTGCAATGGTGAATCCGATAACCTCGGGATGCCACAGCAAAATAGCAGCTACAACGGTCATTAAAATGCCAAGAGTCAAAACCCTTTTCCACACCGGGTTCTTATTTTTCCTGAGATTAATGGCACGTTTTATTTGTTCGCCCCCTTTAAAAATCAGCCAGAAACCAATTAATATGCTTATAATTAAAAGGATCGTTCGAGGATTCACAATCAAAAGAATCGCCAAAACAATATTCAATACCCCTCCCAAAAGAAAAGAGAGATTATTCATAAATCCTTTCTCACTTTTAATAAAAATATACAATTCCAGAATTCCGGAAATGAACATAATAATTCCAAAAACAATTGCTAGCGACTGAAAACTTTCGAGCGGAGCAATTAAAAACCAGATTCCAAAAAGTAGAAAAATGAACCCTGAAAGAAATGGAATCCACCAATATTTTTTTGAGCTGCGCACATTTGTTGTATTCATATTTTTTTGTGTTTGTAATCATATAAATGTATGCAATTTCAGCACGATTTTTATAAGTACCTTTTAAAAAGGTTCTCATTTCCTTCATATGTTCAGTTTAAAAATACTTTAAAAGAAGTTTTGAATAGAATCTTCTGCGATGCTAATCACCTGTTTTTGTGTTTTTAAAATACTTTTTAACTGATATATATCTTAACATCCAAGCAGTTTAAAGCCGTAAATTTGATCTAAACTCTAAAATCAATTGGCTATGTCGAAAATAAGCAAAGTTGATGCCCTTAATTACCATGAAAAGGACAGACCGGGTAAAATTGAAGTAATCCCGACAAAACCTCACAACACTCAACACGATCTTTCTCTTGCGTATACACCGGGCGTTGCGCAACCTTGTCTCGAAATCGAAAAAAATCCGGATGACGCATACAAGTACACCGCAAAAGGAAACCTGGTTGCCGTTGTTTCAAACGGAACTGCAGTGTTAGGATTGGGTGATATCGGGCCAATGGCAGGGAAACCGGTGATGGAAGGGAAAGGACTCCTGTTCAAAATTTTTGCCGATGTGGATGTATTCGATATTGAAGTGGATCAAAAAGATCCGAAAAAGCTGGTTGAAGTAGTAAAAGCAATTGCACCAACTTTTGGAGGCATCAACCTTGAAGACATAAAAGCACCTGAGTGTTTTGAGATTGAAGAAACATTAAAAAAAGAACTCAACATTCCTGTTTTTCACGACGACCAACACGGTACTGCTATCATTTCGGCTGCGGGATTATTAAATGCCCTCGAAATTTGTAATAAGCAAATCTCCGAAATAAAAGTGGTTGTAAACGGTGCAGGAGCTGCAGCGGTGTCCTGCATAAAACTATATATCAGCATGGGAGTAAAGCCCGAAAATGTGGTAATGGTTGACAGTCGTGGTGTATTAAATGCTGAACGTTCAGATTTAAATCCGATTAAAAAACAATTTGTTACAAAACGTAAGATCAACACACTGGCTGAAGCCATGAAAGATGCCGATGTATTTTTGGGACTATCGGTTGCAGGGGTGGTTTCGAAAGAAATGATCAAATCGATGGCAAGAAATCCTGTTGTTTTTGCCATGGCTAATCCTGATCCTGAAATTACCTATGAAGATGCAACTGAGGCTCGTGAAGATATTATTATGGCTACCGGAAGAAGTGATTATCCAAACCAGATCAATAACGTGCTTGGCTTCCCGTTTATCTTTCGCGGCGCACTCGATGTGAGGGCAACCACCATCAATGAAGAAATGAAAATTGCAGCTGCCAAAGCACTGGCAAAGCTGGCCAAGGATTACGTTCCGGAAATGGTTGCAAGAGCATACAACTTACGCAACCTTACATTTGGCAAAGACTACATCATCCCGAAACCACTTGATCCGCGATTGATCACAACTGTTTCAACTGCAGTGGCTAAAGCGGCAATGGATAGCGGCGTAGCCAGAAAACCGATTACCAGTTGGGCCGCCTACGAACAGGAACTGAACAGCCGCCTCGGTATCGATAATAAAATCATCATGGCAATTCGCAACAAAGCCCGCCAGAATCCAAAACGGGTTGTTTTTGCAGAAGCCAACAATTTCAGAATTCTGAAAGCAGTTCAGTTCGTATTACGTGAAGGTATCGCTAAACCAATTTTGCTTGGGAACAAAGAAAAAATTCACACACTGATTAAAGAAAACCAACTGGATATTGAAAATGTTCCGATAATCGATTTGATTGAATCTGTAAGTGACGATAAACGACTTCATTTTGCCAAAATACTGCACGACAAACGCAAACGTAAAGGAATGACCTTTAACGAAGCCGTTGAAAAAATGTATAATCCTGATTATTATGGTTCGATGATGGTGGAAACAGGTGAAGCTGATGCCTTTATTTCAGGGTTTTCACGGAAATATTCAACCACAATCCGCCCGGCTTTGCAGGTAATTGGAGTAAAAAAAGACTTCAATCATATTGCAGGTATGTACCTGATGTTGACAAAGAAAGGCCCGTTATTTTTGTCAGATACAACCGTTAACATGAATCCTTCTCCCCAGGTTCTGGCAGATACTACCATTTTGACGGCTGAAATGGTCAAGAATTTCAACATTGAACCGAAGATAGCACTTCTTTCCTACTCTAACTTCGGTGCATTTAAAGGCGAAGGTAGCCCGGTTAGGGTTAAGGATGCAGTGAATATGTTGCAGGAAAAATATCCTGATTTGAAAGTGGATGGTGAAATGCAGGCCAACTATGCATTAAACGGGAAGCTGCGTTACTCACGTTATCCGTTTAATAAACTGGGAGACGAAGATGCAAACGTACTGATCTTTCCGAACCTGAGCTCCGGTAACATTACGTACAAAGTATTGCAGTCGCTGGGGACTGCAGAAGCAGTTGGCCCGATTTTGATGGGAATGAACAAACCAATTCACATTCTGCAACGCGACAGTACCGTGCGCGAAATCATCAATATGGTTGCTATTGCAGTAATCGATGCTCAACGAGTTGCCGACGAATAAACGTTTGTCTGAAAAGTAATATCGAGGGAGTTGTTGATCGGCTCCCTCTTTTTTTGTGAAACAGTGCATTGTGCCGGGGTTCGAAATGAAAAGGTTTCTACGAAGCGTATAATTTCATTTTTTCACTCTATTTTTGAACTATGAACATCGACAAATATCCATCGCGCCTGCTGGAAAATGCAGTAAACGAATTTTCAAAACTTCCGGGTATTGGAAGAAAAAGTGCCTTACGGCTTGTGTTGCATTTACTGCGCCAGAATCCGGAACAAGTAGAGACATTTGGCAACAGCCTGATTCAACTAAGAAAAGAAATCAAACATTGTAAAGTCTGCCACAATATCTCGGATACCGACACCTGCCAGATTTGTTCCAATCATTCAAGAAATAACAGTGTGGTTTGTGTGGTGGAGAACATCCGTGATGTAATGTCGATTGAAAACACCCAGCAATACAATGGTTTGTATCATGTTTTAGGAGGGATTATTTCTCCCATGGACGGAATTGGTCCATCTGACCTGGAAATTGAATCGCTGGTAAACCGGGTGAGTAAAGGTGAGATTATTGAAGTGATTCTGGCACTTTCAACCACCATGGAAGGTGACACAACCAATTTTTATATCTATCGCAAGTTGAAGGATTTTGATGTGAAACTGACCACGCTGGCACGAGGCGTTTCCATCGGTGATGAACTGGAATACACCGATGAAATCACTCTCGGTCGTTCACTCCTTCATCGTGTGCTGTATGAGAGTACAACAGGAAGATAAGGGCTTGCATCAGAAAACCGGAATTTTTCCGTTATCCAAAAGTATTATCTACATTTGAGCATATTTGCCACGACCAGACTATGGAACTATCGGTAATTATTGTCAATTACAACGTCAAACACTTTTTGGAACAGTGCCTGTACTCAGTATTCAAGGCATCAAAAAATCTTAAAGTCGAAGTATTCGTTGTCGACAATAACTCTGCAGACGGTTCGGTCCATCTTATCCGAAGTAAATTCCCCGAAGTTCAGCTGATTGAGAATAAAACCAATCTTGGTTTCTCCAAAGCCAATAACCAGGCCATTCAGAAATCAAAAGGAAAATACATTCTTTTGCTTAATCCGGACACGGTTGTTGAAGAAGACACCTTTCAGAAAGTAATTGGTTTTATGAATGATCATCCCGAAGCTGGTGGTCTGGGCGTAAAAATGATTGATGGGAAAGGCGGTTTTCTCCCCGAATCAAAACGTGGACTGCCAACTCCATGGGTGGCTTTTTATAAAATGTTCGGGTTGGCAAAATTATTTCCCAAGTCAAAAAAATTCGGGAAATACCATCTCTCTTATTTGAGTGAAAATGAAATTCATGAGGTGGATGTTCTGTCAGGTGCATTTATGCTAATACGAAAATCAGTTCTCGATGAAATCGGGTTACTCGACGAAACGTTTTTTATGTATGGCGAAGACATTGATCTGTCTTACCGGATCCAACTGGGAGGTTACAAAAACTATTATTTCCCGGAGACAACCATCATCCACTACAAAGGTGAAAGCACTAAAAAAGGTTCACTCAACTATGTGAAGGTTTTTTACAACGCCATGATTATTTTTGCGCGTAAACATTTTTCTGTTGGAAAAGCCGGGGTTTTTGCTTTGCTGATTCACCTGGCTATTTATTTCAGGGCATTTTTGTCGGTCAGTAAACGCTTACTTGCAAAAATGTTACTACCTATTTTAGACGCACTGCTCATTTTTGCAGGATTTTTAATTCTGACTCCTATCTGGGAGAACCTGCGTTTTCATATCCGCGAATATTACCCCGAACTATTTATACAGGTGATAGTTCCCGTTTATATTCTGATTTTTATCGTCGGAATTTTTTCTTCCGGAGGTTATCGGAAGCCACTCAGTATTTACAAATTAAGCCGTGGCTTATTGTGGGGACTTATTTCTATTCTACTGATCTACTCATTGGTGGATGAGCAATACCGATTCTCCAGGGCTTTGATATTACTTGGTGCTGCATGGTCGGGCATAATGCTCATGTTACTGCGAATGATCGGGCACTGGCTGCGGATTCCCGGCTTCAGACTCGACCTGAAACAAACGAAACGAATTGCTATTGTTGGTCATTCAGAAGAAGCCAACCGGGTTAAAAAATTACTGGAAGAAACACGCCTTCATGCTCAACTGGCCGGTTTTATTGCTATTGATGTAAACGACAAAGGAGAAAATTACATCGGGCAAATTGACCGTTTACAGGAGATCATCAGAATAAACCGTATTAATGAATTAATATTTTGTGCCGAAAATCTTCGCTCGGCCGACATCATCCGGTCCATGCTCGATCTTACTCAAATGGATGTGGACTATAAAATTGCACCTCCTGAAAGTGTCAGCATCATTGGAAGCAACTCCATTCATACGGCCGGTGACTTGTACGTGGTGAATGTAAATGCTATTTCAAAACCTTCTAACCGTAGAAAAAAAAGGCTGTTTGACATCGAAATTTCATTATTATTTCTACTTCTAAGTCCTTTTATTTTTTGGGTTTATCACCGGAAGAGACAGTTCTTTTTAAATACATGGAAAGTTCTAAAAGGCAAAAAATCATGGATCGGATATATTTCTGAAACAGGTGCTTTTGAAGATCTCCCTGAAATTAAAACAGGAGTTTTACATGCGGGTGATCTTTTCCCTGAATTGAAACTGGATACTGAAAAATCAGTAAGACTAAATATGCTTTATGCGAAAGATTATCGTATATTAACCGATGCCGAGATCCTTTTTAAGGCATGGAAAAATATCGATAGGAAATGAAGGAACTCCTGACATTCGGAAAAATTAGACTAAGATCACTTGAACCCGATGATATTGACCTTCTCTATGACTGGGAGAATAAAATGGAAATATGGGAAGTGAGTAATACCAAAACGCCTTATTCAAAACATATTCTGGCTCAGTACCTGGTTGAATCGGCCAAAGATATTTACAGCACCAAACAATTACGATTGATCATTGAAAACAACGAAAAGATAGCTGTTGGCGCAGTCGATCTTTTTGATTTTGATCCTTATCATTCGAGAGCCGGAGTCGGGATTTTGATACATAATCCGAAAGACAGAGGGCACGGTTACGCCAGCGATGCACTCGAAGCACTTTCAAAATACACCATTGAAGTTCTTGGACTGCAACAACTGTATGCCAATATTGCCGCTGACAATACAAACAGTATTCATCTTTTTCAGAAAAGCGGTTTTGAACAAACCGGAACTAAAAAGCAATGGATAAAAACCTTGCACGGGTGGAAAGATGAACTGCTGTTTCAGAAAATACTGGCATAACCCACATTTCCTATTCAAACGATCTTTCTAAAATTCGGGTATTTCCCTTAAATAAGAATAAGAATTCTTACCGTAGTCTATTTCGCAGGCAAAGTGCTGCATCCCGTTTGAAACTACTACCCTTTCCACGCGCAAAGCCATGTTATAACGAACCACCTGATCAAAGGTTTCCTGGGTAATTTTAACCGACGGAGCTTTAAATTCGGCAATCAGATGTGGCTGTCCTTTTCTTGAATAAATGAGCAGATCAAAGCGACGCTGTTTACCGTTTACAAATACCTGTTTTTCAACCGACATAAGGTTTTGAGGGTACTTCTTTTCCGATTTCAGAAACTGGATAAAATTCTGTCTCACCCACTCTTCAGGTGTCAGAAACACGTATTTTTTCCGAATGGGGTCGAATATCATTTGCTTACCATCATCGGTACGAATTCGAAAGTCGTATTCCGGTAAATTTAGTTTTTCCATCCACGCGTAAACTTATCAACTCATTTTGGCAGGCGGCGTCTAAAAATGTACATTTGTGACAACCTTTCAACCTAAATTATTTCTGATTGTTCAAAGGTAAGATATTTCAAATGTATGAAACGAACATGAATTTTAATATGTTAAAATACTGGAACAGGCATATTAAAATTCATCGGGAGTTACATCGAACGCAATGAAATAAACAATTTTAATGAGATGAAGACAAAAAAAGAAATTGTTGAGAACTGGCTACCACGTTACACGGGAAAGCAGCTCGAAGAATTCGGACAATATATTATCCTGACCAACTTTCAGGATTATGTGGAAAAGTTTGCACGAAAGTTTGAGGTCCCGATTGAGGGAGCCGACAGAAATATGCCAAGTGCAACAGCAGAAGGAATTACCATGATCAACTTTGGTATGGGTAGTCCAAATGCTGCCACAGTGATGGATCTTTTGAGTGCCATTCATCCAAAAAGTGTATTGTTTCTTGGGAAATGTGGCGGATTGAAAAAGAAAAACCAACTGGGAGATTTTATCCTCCCAATTGCCGCCATCCGGGCAGAAGGAACATCGAATGATTATTTACCGCCAGAGATACCAGCATTACCTGCATTTAGTTTACAACGTGCCGTTTCACACATTTTGAGAAATTCCGGGCAGGATTACTGGACAGGTGTAGTAACCACCATGAACCGCCGTGTTTGGGAGTTTGACAATCAGTTTAAGAAATACCTGAAAAAAACCCGCGCTATGGCTATTGATATGGAAACGGCTACGCTCTTTACCGTCGGATTTGCTAACCAGATTCCTACCGGAGCCCTTTTATTGGTTTCCGATCAGCCGATGATCTCAACAGGCGTGAAGACTGAAGCCAGTGATAAAAAAGTTTCTTCCGAATATGTGGAACGTCATATTCAGGCAGGTATCGATGCGCTGATGGAGATTAAAAACAACGGTCTTTCCGTAAAACACCTGAGATTCTGATATGGAGTTTGGCGATATTTTACAAGACCTCAGAAAAGGGATTTACCAGCCCATCTATTTGCTACAGGGAGAAGAATCCTATTACATTGATGTCATCTCGGATTTCATTGAAAAAAATGTACTGACAGATGCCGAAAAAGGATTCAACCAAACCATTTTTTACGGAAAGGATTCTGATCCGGTAACGATTGTTGAAAGTTCGTTGCGTTTCCCGATGATGGCGCAAAAACAGGTGATCATTGTAAAAGAAGCCCAAACTTTGAGTAAGATCGAAACGCTGGCTTCTTATGCCGAAAAACCACTTGCCTCAACCGTTTTGGTACTGGCTCATAAATATAAAACGGTTGATGCCCGAAGCAAACTGGTAAAAGCCATAAAAAAGAACGGTGTGGTATTTACTTCGGATAAGTTGTACGAAAATAAAATACCGGCCTGGATCGACGGATATCTTAAAGACCATAATTACACCATCACACCGCAGGCCGCACAACTGCTAACCGCGTTTCTGGGAACCGACCTCAGCAAAATTGCCAACGAACTCAATAAACTGGTGATTGCGGTAAAAGACAGCAACCGGATCACTCCCGAACACATCGAAAGAAATATTGGGGTAAGTAAAGATTACAACGTGCTGGAACTGCAAAATGCACTCGGGCAAAAAGATGTATTGAAAGCCAACAAGATCATTAATTATTTTGGAGCCAATCCTTCTCAAAACCCGATTCAAAAAACCGTTGCCGGCTTGTATTTTTACTTTTCAAAACTATTTACCTATCATTTTTTAAAAGATAAATCGGAACGTAGTGTTGCTGCAGAGTTAAAGGTTCACCCGTTTTTTGTAAAAGATTATGTGGCTGCATCCAAAAGGTATTCCCCTACTAAACTGTATGAAATAATGGGGATTCTGCGTGAGTATGATATGAAAAGCAAAGGCTTTAATGTTTCCACAATGGTGAATGAAGCCGATTTACAAAAAGAAATGATTTATAAAATTTTGCACTAATGATTACATGGTTTATTATTGGCGTAACTGTACTGATTTCGTACATGGCTTTTCAAAATCCGGATCTGGCTTCGAAACTGCAGTTCAATGCGGCACACATCATTCACCGAAAGGAGTACTACCGTCTTGTTTCACATGCATTTATTCATGCAAGTTGGATGCATTTATTTGTGAACATGTTTGTCCTGTATTTTTTTGGAAGAAACCTGGAAGTTTATTTGGATCATTATTTTGGCAACCGCGAAAAATTATATTTTCTGTTGCTTTATTTTGGCGGAATCCTGGCTTCGAATATCTGGAGCCTGATTAAGAACCAGAATAATTATTATTACAATGCGGTGGGAGCTTCCGGAGCGGTTTCGGCTGTGTTGTTTGCCACCATCTTTTTCGATCCGTGGGGACTGCTTTACTTTTTTGCGGTTATCCCTATTCCGGGAATTTTGTTTGCACTCGGTTACTTGATTTATTCGTACCAGATGAGTAAAAAGCAACGCGACAATGTAGCTCACGATGCCCATTTTTTAGGTGCTGTTTTTGGATTTATTTTTCCAATCCTTTTAAAACCGGAGTTATTTCAACGTTTTGTCGATAGCCTGTTCTCATTTATGCAGTAATGAAAAGTGTCCTGATTGAGAGGAATTCTATAAGTATGTAGACACCAAATATCGAATGCAAAACATATTTGACTGAAATTCAAAATATTAATTCAATCCTGTTCGAATGAAATTTGTGATCGTAAACGGAGTAGTTTGTAATAAAGAGGAGGCTATTATCAGCGACTTTTTATGGAACCAGCCGTTGACCGTTTCACAAAATATTTGGTTTGGTTACGGGGGAATTCCACTTCTAAAAGAAAATTTACTTGACCTTCGGGAGCAAATGGCATCACTCGGAAAAACACTTCCTCCTGTGTTTGCTCATCAGCGTGAATTGTTCAGGCTCTGCAAGCGTATGTTGAATAAGAACAAGTTTTATCGTTCCGGTCATCTTCACTTTCGTTTTTTTATTTCCGGCAAAGAACCAAAATGGTTGGTGGAAGCCGTTAATTACGAAGAATTTGAGTTTCCATTTCCCGATTCGGGCTTGCTTGCTGAAATATCTTCTCTGACAAAACTAAGTACGAGTGAATTGAACAGGTTCAGTTCACATAACCAATTGTTGTGGACAGCTGCCAGAGTAAAAACAGGAACGCCCGCAACCAGGCCTATTATTTTAAATGAAAAAGGAATGGTGTGTGAAGCCAGCGATGCAACTATTTTCCTGATAAAAAAAGGAGTGCTGGTAACCCCGTCGCTGGAATCAGGCTGCTACCAGGATGTCATTCGGCAAATCATAATCGATCAGGCTATTAAAAATAAAATTCAGGTAATTGAGTCGGTTGAAATTGATGCAAAGATGCTGCTGGCTGCCGACGAGATTTTCCTGGCAAGTGAAGCACGCGGAATTGAATGGATTCTCGGAATTGAGAACAAACGCTTTGTCCGAAATTATTCTTTACTTCTTCACGAAAAAGTGGATGAATATTTGAAAGAAAAAGCGAAACTGTAAAAACTTTCCATTTCTTTAATAAATTTCACAGGTGATTCCCCGTGTCAATCCCTGTATGACACTTCCAAAACTACTTTCCCTTTTTATATCTTTTAAACTCTTTTGAGGCTCTTCGTTGCTCGCGTTTTTTCTTCCATTTTCCTAAAATGTCTCCGATAGAAAAGCTAAAAAATGATAACGAAGTCGCTTCAGACCGCATTACACTGTTATTTTCCGACATCAAATTCTTCGCTCTTTCCGACTCTGTAAAACCATCACCAGGTTGTGGCCGAACATCCCATTCAATTTGCTGTATGTTTTTGTTGGCAAGGTCTAGCTCCGATTTTTGTTCAGGTGAAACAGTAATCTCCTGGATATTTACGTCCTCCAACTCGAGCGTAATTATTGGATTTTGTAGCAATGAATAGGCTGATATTATTTTTCTGAAATACGAAATGTGTGATAAAACCAATGAATCACTGGGGGAAATTTCAATGGTAAAAATTCCATTTGCCAAACTGATATCCTTTTCATTAGTTATCAGATTTACTATATAAACATCTGAAACAGGTTCTCCCTTCATATCAACAATTTTACCCTGAATAGTAATACGTTGATTTTGTGCAATTGAATATAGGCTTATTAAAATGAAAGCAACAAGTAAAACTTGTTTCATACGTTTGGCTTTGTTTCTTCAAAGTTCGTAAATAAGGCTATTAAAACTTATGTAAAAAAACTAAACAATGTTAAGGACATCTGAAGACCTAATTATCAAGATTGTACTTTTCATAATATTTATATTCTGGAATAAAAATGAATCACCACATCAATCATCAAAAACCAATTAATCACATATAATACTGACAAACAAGCTACAAAAGGGGCCCCTTTCATATTTCATGGCTCTTAAAATTTGATTGCACAAAGTGTATTACCTAGTTTTGCACAAAAAAACCGGAAGTATGATCTGCCAGCTCGAAAAAAAATCCATTGAAGAAATCAGACCGACTCACATACTACCGCAAACACCCTTCTGGGGGCGGGTGAAAAGCGAACAGGGCTTTAATACCCGTGGTTTTGAGCTGACTGTTTCCAGGGAGCTTCTCTCAGATTCAGCAGATTCCTTATCAAAAACGAGCGATGATATTCTGGTACTTATCAGGTATTTGGATGCCAACCATTGTTTTGCCTATGTTCCGTATGGGCCAAAGCTGGAACCTGAATTTGAAAATCAGGGCCTTTTTTTAGAAGAATTGTCGGAAAATATCCGTCCGCAGCTGCCACCAAATTGTATGTTCATCCGCTACGATTTGATCTGGCAAAACCAATGGGCCGTTGAAGATGAATATTTTGATAAGAACGGAAACTGGCTAGGCCCGCCGCAAAGTCAGGTGCAGGAATTCAGGCTAAATTACAAAACCACTAAATGGAACCTTAAAAAAAGTCCGGGCGACATTTTACCTAAAAACACTTTCTTTCTCGATCTGAAACCAAGGGAGAAGGATCTCTTATACAATATGCGGTACAATACCCGATACAATATTCGCCAGGCGGCCAGACAAGGAGTCAGAATCAAGGAATACGGAGTGGACGATATTGGAGACTGGTACAAATTGTATTACGAAACGGCGCTTCGTCACCACATGCCGTTACAGGATGAAACTTATTTTGCATCAATCCTGCAAAACCAGGATAACAGCAAAAAAGGGGTAACCGTAAAAATGCTGATGGCCGATCATGAAGGAGAATTCCTGGCATCGATGTTCCTGGTATTGTCGAACAAAAGAGGAACGTATTTATATGGTGCATCCACACAACGCCACACCGAAATGCGCGCCAGTTATGCTCTGCAATGGGAATCGATTAAACTGGCGAAAAAATGGGGCTGCACCGAGTACGACATGTTTGGCTCAGCCCCCAACCTAAACCAGTCACATCCTCTACACGGCGTGCATATTTATAAAAAAGGATTTGGTGGCCATCTTTACCACAGGATGGGTTGCTGGGATTATCCGTACAAACCGGAAGAATACGAAATCTTTCGTTTGCAGGAAATCAACCGGATAAATATCCAGAAATCCTGATTCTACATTCTATTTTCTTTTTAAGGTTTGATTAACCTTTAAACCGAACATCCGACAATGCTCATTCAATGTGAACAAAGAATATAGCTTTGCAGCAAATTAACACGCAATGTGGGTTATTCTTGCTCTGATTTCAGCTGTATTACTGGGTTTGTACGATGTATTTAAAAAACTTTCGCTAAATGAAAATGCAGTATTACCGGTTCTTTTTCTGTCAACATTAACCGCCGCCATCGTAGTTTTCCCTTTTGTTCTTGGTTCATCGCTGGCCCCTGACCTTTTTCTTCATCTCGGCTTTTATGTACCAAAGCTGACTATACATGAACATTTGCTGGTGTTTATTAAATCGATGATCGTTGTGAGTAGCTGGATTTTTGCTTTCCACGCCATGAAACATTTACCCATTACCATCATCTCTCCCATTCGTGCCACAGGGCCAATCTGGACGCTTGCCGGAGCCATTGTAATTTTCCAGGAACATTTAAATACGGTTCAATGGCTGGGCGTGCTTATCACCCTCATATTTTTCTACCTCCTTTCCACTGCCGGGAAACTGGAAGGAATTAATTTTAAAAGGAACGTCTGGATTTTTTCAATCATTACCGCTACTTTACTTGGCGCTGCCAGCGGACTGTTCGATAAATACATTCTTCGCCGCATCGATCGTGTGGGAGTACAAGCCTGGTTCTCTTTTTACCAGGTAGTGGTAATGTTGCCTGCCATTGCTTTGTTTCGATGGAAGAAGCCGAAGAATGAACGTCCTGTCTTTCAATGGCGATGGAGTATTCCACTGATCGCGATCTTCCTGCTTTTTGCCGACTACATGTACTTTTATGCGCTAAGCATTCCGGATTCAATGATCTCAATCGTTTCAGCTTTGCGTCGTGGTGGAGTATTGGTCGCCTTTTCGATCGGTGCTTTTCTTTTCAAAGAAAAGAATATCCAAAGAAAAGGGATTTACCTGCTTGGAATATTGTTGGGAATTTTGATTATCAGCTATGGTTCGAGTTAGCCGGAACGTAGTTGCAAATAAACTATGCTGATACTGTCCTTGTCCTGAAACATATTTTACGTCATCCATTTAATTCGTAATTTAACCCCGATTATCTCACTGAATTAACTTACAATACAATGAAGAACTTAACCAACTTAATCCTGCTATTCCTTATTTCGGGCAGCACTTTAATGGCTCAACAAAATTACCAGCCAACTGAAAAAAATCTGGAAAACCGTGAATGGTTTCAGAATGCAAAATTTGGCTTGTTTATCCACTGGGGGGTATATTCTGAAATGGCCGGCGGCGGCGACATGGGAATTGCCGAATGGATTATGAACCAGAAACAAATCCCGATCAAACAATACGAGAAACTGCCTACATTTTTTAATCCGACCCAGTTCGATCCTGCAGAATGGGTTTCAATGGTTAAAAAAGCCGGCATGAAATACATTACCATTACCAGCAAACACCACGACGGATTTGCCATGTTCGATTCCAAAATCAGTGATTATAATATTGTTGACAGGACTCCGTATGGAAAAGACGTTATCAAAATGTTGAAGGATGAATGTGATAAACAGGGCATCAAACTGTTCTTTTATCATTCTCAGCTCGACTGGCACCATCCTGATTATTATCCGCGTGGCAGTACCGGCCAGGGTTACACTGGCAGACCTGAAAGTGGTGACTGGAATAAATACATCGATTACATGAATACTCAGCTGACCGAATTGCTGACTAATTATGGTGAAGTGGGTGGAATCTGGTTTGACGGGATGTGGGACCAGTGGGATGCCGACTGGCAACTGGACAAGACATATGCGTTAATTCATAAACTTCAACCCGGAGCACTGATTGGAAGCAACCACCACAAAGCACCTTTCCCTGGTGAAGATTTCCAAATGTTTGAACGCGACTTGCCTGGTGAAAACACGATGGGCTTTAATCAAACCGGAACCATTTCAGAATTGCCCTTGGAAATGTGCGAAACCATGAATGGTTCGTGGGGGTTTAATATCAAAGATCAGGATTACAAATCGACCAAACAATTGCTTCAAACCATGGTAAAAGCAGCTGGTTACGGCGCCAACTTCCTGCTGAACACCGGTCCGATGCCAAACGGAAAAATTCAGCCGGAGAATGTGGAAACCCTGCTCGAAATGGGAAAATGGCTTGATAAGTATGGCGAAACCATTTATTCAACCCGCAAAGGCCCGGTCCGTCCGCAGGATTGGGGAGCAACAACCACAGCCAAAGACGGTACCGTTTATGTTCATCTTCTGAATATGAAGGATGAGAATCTTTTAATCCCTGCACTTCCCGGGAAAATTAAATCATTAGCTTATTTCGATGGTGGAGAAAAAGTGAAATTCGATGAAACAGAATACGGTGTTTTACTTCATGTTCCGAACGAGAAAAAAGATAACATCGATACAATTCTGGTATTGAAAATGAAATAATTTGACCTAAACAGATCACTGATACAATCCGGGCTAAGTCCCGGATTTTTTGTTTTTATTAGAAAATTCTTTCAGAGTGATGTAATGCATTAAATCCAGCTACGTCTTACCTTTGAAAACAAGAAACTGAGAAACAGAAAAGCAAAAACAAAAACATGGTTGCCCGAGATTTTAAAACAAGCGTACTACCAGTCAGTAAAAAGCTGCTTCGTTTTGCGACGCACTTTTTGAAAGACGAAGAACTGGCCCGCGATGTTGTTCAGGACGTGTTCCTGAAACTCTGGCAGAAAAGAGAAACACTGTACGAAGTGGAAAATATTGAGGCTTTTGCCATGCGAATGACACGGAACCGCTGCCTCGACATTTTGAGAAACAACAAAGTGGTTCCGATTGATGAAGAAACCGACAGGCGATTAAAAGCCGAAACGGTAGACGTTCATTCAAAAGTTGAGTTAAGTGAGACAGCCGGACAGATCGCTCAATTGATCGGCAAACTGCCCGACCTGCAACGAAATGTGATGCAGATGCGCGACATCGAACAATTGTCGTACGACGAAATTGCAGAAGTAACAGGGCTGCAGATCAACGCCATCAGGGTAAACCTGTCGAGAGCACGAAAAAAAGTGCGTGATGAATTTTTAAAAATGAATGAAAATGAGAACCGAAGAAGTAAAAATCTTACTGCAACGCTACTTTGAAGGAGAAAGTACAGATGCCGATGAAAGAAGCCTCGAAGCTTACTTTCAGTCTGGAGAAGTGGATGCCGAAGTAGCTGAATATGCCGAGTTTTTCGGAGGAATTTCGGAACTGGCAACCGTAGCCGACGATCCGACCATCGAAGAAGACATTATGGATTACATCCTTGAAAACGAGCAACGCGAAAAAACCCGCTACCGCTCGATGTGGAAAGTAGTAACCGGAATTGCAGCAACTGTGATCATCGTCCTCGGAGGTTTTCTGTTCTACCAGGAACAACAAAAACCATTTGAAGACACTTTCAAAAATCCGGATGAAGCATATGCTTACGCCACTCACACTCTGGAATTTGTATCTGGCAAGTACACCAAAGGATTGGCTCAGTTATCGAATTTTGAGAAGCTGAGAAAAGCCAACGACCCGGTAAAAAAAGGAACCGAACCCGTGGTTGAGTTCTACGAAGGAATTGAGAGACTGGAGCAACAGCAATAAAAACAAGGCGAAAGGCAAAGAATAGAAGAAGCAGAGAAATATTAAAAATCAATATACTGGCAAACCGACAAGCTAGCGGCCGGAAGCCAAAAGGGATAAAAAAGGAAGTATTAACAAGAAAAAATAAAACGTCATGAAGAAGATTATATTATTACTTGCAGTGTTGCTGCCCATGGCAGTGCTTGCACAGAAAAATCCGGTTGACAAGCTTTTTGAAAAATATGCCAACCAAAAAGGATTCACCACCGTAAATATTTCAGGGAAACTCCTGGGTTTTGCCAGTAACCTTGACGTCGGTGACCCGGCAACAAAAGACATGTTAAACGGGTTAAAAGGAATACGTGTGCTATCAGTAGAAGACGATGACCTGAATGAAAAAATTGACTTTTACAAAGAGCTGGAAGCCGATGGTTTTTTCAAGAACAACGACTACGAAGTATTGATGGAAGTAACCGAAGATGATGAAATAGTACGTTTCCTGGCTAAAGACGCCGGCAATGGGAAAATCTCAGATCTGTTACTGGTTGTAGGTGGCGACGACAATGCACTAATCAGCATCCAGGGAATCATCGATCCGGCGAATATCGGAAAGATCACCAAGGCAGTGAATGTGGATGTAGGTGACTTTGAATAAAACTGAATCCATAAAAAATAGTAAAAAATCCGGGCCAGTCCCGGATTTTTTTTGTTCTCTGATGTGTGGTTTATAAATGTTTCGTATTTTCATGCTAGGTAACTTATAATCGATGGATTTAGATTCAATATTACAGAAACACCAGATTCAACCGGGAACCACAAAAACAATTGATATTGGTTGTGTTCAACTGTCAGCCACACGGATGAAAGAAGGATGGCACCTGGAAACCAAAGACAATTGTCCGGATGATGATATTGCCCTTGACGATTCGTCAGCCATTTCTGATTATTTTCAGACCGGGAAATCGAACTCGCTGATTATTGCCCCTGCGCTGCCCGTAAAGCCTATGGTTTTTAAAGGAAGCGGACTAAACGTACTACCCGGGCAACGACTCACGATCTTTGTAAAAATACCGCTTACTTTTCAGCTTTATTTCTCGAAAATACAAGCGGAAAACCTGCTGAAGGAGATCACCTATAAACGAATGTCGAATACCTGGTTTGGTGAAGCAGATGTGGGTGAACCTGCGTATACATTGGGCAGCGAATATTACCTCGATTTCAACGAGATAAAGATTACTGATTTTGAAGCCATCTGCCCGGTGAGTTTAAAAAACTCTGCTACCGATAACCTTGTTGTGCAGCGGGTTATTATCCGTGATGAATTTCTAAGCCTTTATAAAAACGAAAACCGCATGGTAACAAGCCATGTGCAAATCGAATACAAAGGGAAAGATTCAGTAAGTTCTGTGGATTACCAGTATGCGAAGCAATACCATGGCGAGAAACAGGAGATACTGGCAAAACCACGAAACAGCAGCGGTAAAAACCTCCTGAAAATAAATTTCCACTTTATGAAAACCATTTACAGAACTGAGTAATGAACTTCGATTGGTCAAAATATTTTAGCCCTGAATTATTTGAGAAATTAATTCGGCTTGCCATCATCCTGGTAGTAGGAATCATTATTATTTCTTCTCTTGCCTTTTTAGTCAGGAAGCTACTTCCCGCAAGTTTTTCGAAACAAAGAAAAATGATTATTAACCGTTTTGTTTCTTACTCAGGCGTTGTTATTTTGTTTTTCGTAATTGTTTCTGAACTGGACATCAATCTGACGGCGATTTTTGGCGCTGCGGGGATAATTGGAATTGTGATTGGTGTGGCTTCGCAAACCAGTATCGGGAATATTGTGAGTGGCTTTTTTCTGGTTTCTGAGAAATCTTTTGAACTGGGTGATGTAATAAAAATTGGCGATAAAAGCGGCACGGTTTACAGCATCGACCTGCTCTCAATTAAAATAAAGACCTTTGATAACCTGTTTCTGCGTATTCCAAATCAAACAGTCATATCAAGTGAAATTATTAACGTAACCCGATTCCCGATTCGCCGGCTCGATTTCGACCTTAGCGTAGCTTACAAAGAAGATCTGGGGAAAGTGGTGGAAGTGATTAAAGAAGTGGTCAGGAAAAATCCGCTTTGTCTGGATGAACCCGAACCACTGATTACATTCAAACAATTCGGATCGAGTAGTATTGATCTTTTACTGGGTGTTTGGTTTGAAAAAGCCAATTACCTGAAAGTAAAAAACTCGGTATTCCAGGAAATTAAAACTGCATTCGACAAGGAAGGTATCGAAATCCCGTTCCCGCATGTTAGTATTTACACCGGAGAAGTGACCAAGCCTTTTCCGATTATCAAAAAGAATGAGATAGAAGCGAAAGGTTAAGCAATACATATTCCCTGCGATTCCGTTGCGTGAAAATGTATGTTTGATTAAAGCTTGTCCAAATCAAAAAACAACGTATGGTGTTTTGATAATTGCTTCGCCCGTGAAAAAGAATGCTTTGGAGATTTAATCAAGCCCTGTCAAAACAAAAAAGGAAGGTTTGGAGGTTTGGTAATTGGTCCGCCAAAGCAAAAGGAAAAGCGTGGAGGTTTACCCAAAGGCTGCCCAGGCAAAAAGTAAACGCATGGAAGTTTATCCATAAAAAACGTCGTGACTTAAAAGCCACGACGTTTTTGTTTTTATCAGTCGAAAGTTAGATTATAGTAATCCTCTTTTTCTTAACAAAGGTTCTTTCGAAGGATCCTGTCCGCGGAAATTACGATAAATAGTCATGCCTTCATCCGAACCACATTTTTCGAGAAGGGTGCGGAATTTAGCAGCATATTCCGGGTTGAAAATATCGCCACTCTGTTTAAATGCATCAAATGCATCGCTGTCCAAAACAGCAGCCCAGATATAAACGTAATAACCGGCCGAGTACCCGTCGCTCGAGAAAATATGCGAAAAATAAGTACTACGGTAACGGGGCAGGAACTCCGGTATCAAACCAATGGCATCCATCGATCCTTTTTCAAAAGCATTTACATCGGTAATTTCCGGATTTTTAGTTGTATGATAATCCATATCAAGTAACGAAGCAGCCACGTATTCACCGGTAAGAAATCCCTGGTTGAAAGTTCCGGCTTTTATTAGCTTGTTCAGTAATTCATCGGGGATGGTTTCGCCCGTTTGATAATGTTTTGCATACACTTTCATCACCTCGGGTTCTGCGGCCCAGTTCTCCATAATCTGAGATGGCAATTCAACAAAATCGCGTGGCACACTACCGGCGGTTCTGTCGTATGGACCATCAGAAAATAAACCATGCAACGCATGACCAAATTCGTGGAATAAAGTTGAAACTTCATCGAAACTCAATAAAGCCGGAGTATCGCCTGCAGGACGGGTAAAATTCATTACCATGGAGCCAATTCGCGAAACGCGTTTACCATCGACATAAGATGCAGGACGGAAACTGGTTGACCAGGCTCCCACTTTTTTCCCGTCGCGCGGATGGAAATCCATGTACAACACCCCCAGGTGAGAACCATCGGCTTCCTGTACTTCGTATACTTCAGCTTCTTCGTTGTAAGTTGGAAGATCGTCGCGCTTGATAAATTTCAAACCATAAAGGCGATCGGCCACATAAAAAATACCTTTTTTCGCATTATCAAGACTGAAATATGGTTTCACTTCTGCCTCATCCAGATCAAATTTCTCTTTACGCATTTTTTCTGAATAATACCACCAATCCCACGATTGCAGTTTAAAATTACCACCTTCGCGGTCGATAATTTTTTGCATGTCTTTTACATCCTGTTTAGCCATTTTTAATGAAGGCTCCCAGAGTTCCATCAGGAAATTTGTAATGTTTTCCGGAGTTCTGGCCATATTAACATCAGCTTTGTAAGCGGCAAAATTGTCGAAGCCCAGTAATTTGGCTTTCTGATCGCGCAGCGGGACAATTTTTTTAATGATTTCTTTGTTGTCATTTTCATTATCGTTGTCGCCACGCATAAAATAACCACGATATAGTTTTTCTCTTAAATCGCGTTTTTCAGAAAAAGTCAGGAATGGGGTCCAACTTGGTTTAGCCATTGTAAAAACCCATTTCCCGGACTCGCCTGCCTTTTCTGCATCTACAGCAGCGCGGGCAATAACATCGTCAGGCAAACCGGCTAAATCCTCTTCGTTATCAATAAGCAGTTTGAAATTTTTATTTGTTTCTGCCAACAGATTCTCTCCAAACTGTAAATACAGATCCGAAAGTTCAAGATTAATTTCTTTTAATTTTTCCTGATCTTCAGCTGAAAGATTAGCACCACCACGAACAAAATCCTCGTAATATTTTTCAACAACTCGCATTTGCTCCTTGTCGAAATTTAAATTATCGCGATTATCATAAATTGTTTTGATTCTTTTAAATAGCCCGGCATTCATTGCAATATTGTTGCGGTGAGCCGTTGTAAGCGGAGAAAGTTCGCGCGCCAAAGCCTGCATTTCATCATTTGTATTTGCACTACTCAGTGGTCCGAAAACGCCGCTTACCTTTTGAAGCAATGCACCAGACTTATCAAACGCCAGAATTGTATTCTCAAAAGTTGGTTCTTCCTGGTTATTAACAATCCCTTCAATCTCGGCATTTTGCTCTTCAATTCCTTTTTGAACAGCAGGCAAGTAATGCTCTACCTTAATTTCGTCGAATGGGGGCACACCAAATGGTGTCGTCCATTCTTTAAAAAACGGATTTCCCATATCAGTTTTACTTTCTTTTTTATCAGTTTGACACGATGACAGTGCCAGCACTGAAACAAAAACAAAAAATAGCAGTTTTTTCATCTCTTAGATATTATTTATTTCAATTTTGATGCGAAAGATACATAATAATAACAGTTGGTATTATGACAGATTTCAATCTTTTTACCGTTCAAAGTCTTCAAAATAGTGTAATAACATTGAATTGTAATGCTTATCAGAATGAAAGTGCATCTGTTCGTTCTATCGGATAAAAATCCTTACTTTTGTCGCATTCAAAAAACGACAGAAAAGAAACGAAAATGAAGATATCTTATTCCTGGTTAAAAGATTATATTCAGTTGGATAAAACGCCACATGAAATCGGCGATATACTTACACAAATTGGCTTGGAAGTGGCTGGTATTGAAGAAGTGGAAACCGTAAAAGGAGGAATGCAGGGTTTGGTGATTGGTGAAGTACTCACCTGCGAAAAACATCCCAATTCAGATCACCTCAGTGTTACCACTGTAAATGTTGGTGGCAGCGAAGCACTGCCAATTGTTTGCGGAGCTCCCAATGTGGCTGCCGGCCAAAAAGTTGTGGTGGCTACCGTAGGAACAGTTCTTTATGACGGCGACCAGGAATTTACTATCAAGAAATCGAAGATACGTGGTGAGGTATCGATAGGGATGATTTGTGCCGAAGACGAAATCGGACTGGGAACTGACCACGAAGGAATTATGGTTTTGGATGAAAACGCCAAAGTAGGAACTGCTGCCAAAGATTTCTTTAAAATTGAATCAGACTGGGTGATAGAAATTGACCTGACTCCGAACCGGATTGATGCGGGATCGCTAATCGGTGTAGCCCGAGATCTGGCTGCTTTTTTAAGTAAAACTGAAAAAGTAGCTTATTCAAAACCATCAGTAGAAGATTTTAAAGTTGATAATCATAACCTGGAAATCCCGGTAGAAGTCTTAAATCAGGAAGCCTGCCCAAGATATTCTGCTGTCACCATTTCAGGTGTGGAAATCAAAGAGTCGCCCGAGTGGCTGCAGAACCGCTTAAAAATGATTGGTCTCTCTCCTATCAACAACGTGGTGGATGTTACCAATTTTGTACTTTTTGAAAGTGGTCAGCCATTGCACGCTTTTGATGCCGATGAAATTACAGGTAAAAAAGTAGTGGTTCGCACCATGAAACAGGGAACCAAATTTACCACACTCGATGAAAACGAACGTGAATTGCACGAAGAAGACCTGATAATTTGTAATACTGAGGAAGGAATGTGTATTGGTGGGGTTTTTGGCGGCATCCGTTCAGGAGTAAAAGACAGCACGCGGAATATCTTCCTGGAAAGTGCTTATTTCGACCCGGTTTATATCCGGAAAACAGCTCGTCGTCATGGTTTAAATACCGACGCTTCGTTCCGTTTTGAGCGCGGTGTAGACCCGAACAATACCATTTTTGCACTGAAACGGGCAGCCCTGTTAATAAAAGAAGTGGCCGGTGGAACGATTTCGAGCGAAATTGTGGATGTATATCCTGAACCTGTTGAAGACTTTAAAATCGACATCACTTATGCCAATGTAAAACGATTGATTGGCAAGGAACTGGGCACCGAAACAATTAAAAACATACTGACTTCGCTGGAAATTAAAATCATAAACGAGGACGAAAAAGGACTTTCACTCTTGGTTCCTCCGTATCGCGTGGATGTAAAACGTGAAGCTGATGTAATTGAAGAGATTCTTCGAATTTACGGGTACAACAACGTGGAGATCCCGACACAGGTAAATGCCTCATTGCAAACGGCAGAGAAACCGAGCCCAGACCACGTTAAAAATCTGGTGGCAGAAATGCTGACCGCGCAAGGATTCAACGAGATCTGGTCAAATTCACTTACAAAAGCCGCTTACTATGAGCCACTAAAACAGTTCAGTGCAACACAAACGGTACAGATTTTAAATCCACTGAGTACCGATCTGAATGGAATGAGACAAACGCTTCTTTTCGGAGGATTGGAATCCATTGCGTATAACTCGAACCGACAGAATAAAAACCTGAAATTTTACGAATTCGGGAATTGCTATTTCTATAAAGGAACTCAGCTCAAAGACCAACCTGCCAATAACTACTGGGAAGAAAATCATCTGGCTCTTTTTGTAACCGGGAATAAGGAAATTGAAAACTGGACGACAAAAGAAGAAGCTACTTCATTTTATAATTTAAAGAGTTACGCCGAAAATATTCTGAAACGACTGGGATTGAACAATCATAATCTCGTTGTGAATGAATCAGAAAACGAGATATTTTCTGATGGTTTGACTTATTTATACAATAATAAATTGCTTCTTGAAATCGGAGTGGTCGCCAAATCATTTCTAAAGAAATTTGACATCGACCGCCCGGTTTATTATGCTGATTTCAACTGGGATCATGTATTCCAGATGCATAAAAAACACCAGGTTACTTTTAATGAATTACCTAAGTTCCCGGCTGTTCGACGAGACCTTGCTCTGCTAATCGATAAAAACGTCCGTTTTAACGAAATTAAACAGCTGGCCTTGAAAACCGAGCGCCAACTGCTTTGCGATGTTGATCTTTTTGATGTTTATGAAGGCAAAGGTGTTCCGGCAGGTAAAAAATCATATGCGGTTAGCTTTATCCTTCGCGATGATTATAAAACACTGAATGACAAACAGATTGACAAAACTATGCAACGTTTGATCTTTGTTTTTGGCAAAGAACTTGGGGCCGAATTACGCTAGTTTTATTAGTAAACCTTTAACGAAACTTTTTATCTCCCGGGTTGTTTTTAATCGGGTTAAATAACCAACCTGATAACATTAGCATTACAGGATGCAGAATCAAACAAAGGGAATTATTTATGCAGTAATTACTGCTTTTTTCTGGGGTTTTCTGGCAATCGCTTTAAAAGTTGCAGTACGAAAAGTCGATCCGGTCACTATCGTCTGGTTTCGCTTTGTTGTTGCTTTTATCATATTATCGCTTTGGCTATCATATAAAAACCGATCGTCATTTAAGTTGCTGATAAAACCTCCTGTTTTGTTGGTTGTGGCAGCTTTGGCTCTTTCGTGGAATTACCTCGGTTACATGTTCGGAATTCAATATACCACTCCAAGCAACGCGCAGCTTTTCATTCAAACTGGCCCGATGTTGCTTGCTATAGCTGGGTTTGTTCTGTTCAAAGAAAGTATTGTAAGTCGGCAAATTATTGGGTTTCTGTTTGCTGTGGTTGGGTTTTCACTTTTTTATCGCGATCAGCTTCACGCTTTCTTCGATCAGCAAGGCACGTACACCACAGGAATTTTACTGACTATTTCAGGTGCATTTGCCTGGGCTATTTATGCCATACTTCAGAAAAAACTAGTGGTCAGATATTCTGTCGACAGTCTAAACCTGTTCCTTTTTGCCCTTCCTGCAATAATCTATTTTCCTTTTGTCAAACTCACACCCTTGCTCGAACTTCACTGGAGCTGGTGGCTACTGCTTGTTTTTCTCGGACTCAACACATTTATTGCCTACACAAGTATTGCCAACGCGCTTAAGTACCTTGAAGCCAACAAAGTGAGTATCATCATAATATTAAATCCGATGATTACATTTATCGCTATGGGTTTGCTCACTAAAATGAATGTATCCTGGATTCAACACGAACGCTTTTCACTGATCACGATTGCAGGAGCTGCACTTGTTTTTTCAGGCGCAATTCTTGTGGTAGGAATTCGTAAAAAACGGAAAAAAGTATTAAATGCCTGAGCCGATTTTACCTCTTATTTTAAGAAATTGATCAATCTCAACTAAACGTTTAAACCCTGTAATCTTTTATTTGTTTACCTTCAAGAAAACTATTAAGAAATGATCAAACTTAGGTATTCCGCTTTTACAATTGCAATCCTGTTTATTTTATCCTGTACGCCCGATCCCATTAATGTAACAACTGTTACAGGTGGGATCAAT
>DAOPJR010000050.1:0-25258 GCA_035399765.1 Draconibacterium sp.
CCCCTCCGTCCCGATAACTATCGGGACTCGTCCCCCTCCGGTGGCAGGGGGACAAAGTATTCAATAACTAGCAGCCTTCTCATGCGATCCCTCACTGCGTTCGGGATGACAATTGTGGTGGTAAGTTTGGCGGCGCGATAATGTTTTTTGTTTGGATCAGCCATCGTTTTGCGCCGCGGAGATAATTAATAAATGTTGTCATTGCGAGCGGAGCGAAGCAATCTGGTGGGTTGCAGCTCCCTCATTCACCCAGTTACTCATTCACTCCTTTGCCTGTTCCTCCGCCTTTCTTCTCACTTCCATCCCGGCATTTCGTCGCGGGTGAGTACACGCGGGTTCCGGTAAAGATCAATGATCTGTTGTGTGGTATTGCTTTCTTTTACAAGTTCGGCCCAGGGCATAAAAAAGATCCACCGGGGCTGCGATTCCAGCACGGCAGCATCGGGCAGCTGGGCGCATTCGCCAATCGCCATGGGTTTATCGCCCGCTATCGGAAGAATGTAGTTGTACCACGAGGCATCGTAACCTTTGTCGTATACATCGAAAGCAAACACATCCCAGTAGTCGTTTCCGGGATTATAGGCTTCAAAGTCGCGGCTCAGGTCCTGCATGTCCCACACCCAGATGATGTTGCCAAGCCCCAGAGTGTCGGTAAAATAATCGTGGGTCATGCGGTAGAGTTTGGCGGTACCACCGGGTCCCGGACGACCTCCCCACCAGAATTTTCCCTGGTTCATTTCGTGCAGCGGCCTGAACAGTACGACCACACCGTTGTCTTCGAGGTATTGGAGGTAAACACCGATATCGTCCATGCGTTTTTTCCAGTTTTTATTGAGCACCGTACCATCGGTAAGCAGTTCGTTCCACTGGTTATCGTCGAGTTGTGCGTTTAACAGGCCCGGATCCCAGCCACAGGGTTCTCCCTCATCGGGCGGACAGGCATGCCACATCAGGTTGATGAGGGCGCCGGCTTCATACTGTCGTTGGGCTTCGTGGATCATGGTCCAGCGTTGGTCGATGTTTTCCTGTTGAAAAAGAAAGTCGCCGCTCCACAGGGCCGGGTATTTCCCGGTGGTTTCAAAAACATAGTCGGTCCATTTGGTGGGTTCGGCGTTGGGCTCTTTGTTGTGTTGTCCGGCCAGTGTTTTTTTACCGGAAATACTGTAGAGAAAATCAAGCACTTCTGATTTCTGTGCAAAAGATTGTGTGGCTGTAAAAGCCAGAAAGACGATAAGCAGGTGTTTTAGTTTTTTCATCGGACCAGGTTTAGTGCGATAAATATAGAATATTATTTTGAAGCCGCAGGCGTGACAATCTGGATAGCTTTAATCACTTCGTTCTTTCGCCATGACGTCTGCCGTCATTTCACAGGCAGCGGACACCGGCAATTGTGTTTGTATGATGGATCCTTCTGTCCGCTGCGGGATTGTCATGCCGAATGCCGTCATTGCGAGCCGCAACGAAATAAACTACCCCGAAGTACCAGTCACAGCAAAGCAAACGAAACAGAAAACCGGTTGTTTGAAGAGCGGGCGGGTATTGAGCGACGGTTTACCCGTGAAATTTCTTCTGTTATTAGAGTTTTATGTTATACAAAATCCTGATTTTACTTTGGTCACGATGCGAAATTCGTATTATTGTTCATTGTTAAAACACGAAAAAGCGGCTGTTGGCTGGGATACGGCATGTAAACTGCCTGACTTTTACCTCAACAGGCACATAAAACATAAACCGATGCAGAAAACATTCTTAATGGCGCTGGCACTGGTGTTTACCGTCTTTGCAGGCTGTTACTACAACCCTTCGGGCGATCATTTCGAGGAGATCGCTCAGGAAGGCACCCCGCCCGAAATAGAGGTGGAGCTAAATTTCGATACAGATACACTTTATGTAAATAATAACGAGTGGATCATGTTTCACTACACCCAAAACAGCGATAAGGTAAACTGGGCGCGTTTTATAATCGACGGACAGGAAACCAGTCCCAACGACGAAAAACAGGGCGGCCTCGAACTGTACTATTATCTGCCTGGTTTCACGCCCGGAATACATTCGCTGAGCATGCAGCTGTTTACACGCTCGGGCACCGGAAGCATAGCCGACTATGTGGGAGCCGAGGGTTTCCTGATGCAAAAGGACTGGGTGCTGGTTGTGGTTGATGACGATGAAATTGCCCCCAATATTATCGATACCAGCTTTGAAAACGGTTTACTGAAACTACGCTGGAAAGAATACAAGGGACTAAATTTTGAGTCGTACCGCGTATATAAATTTGTTCAGCCCACGGCCTTACCCAATCAGTTGGTGGCTACTATTACCGATCAGCACCAGACTTCGGTGACCGACCCGAATTACCACGGCGAAAACTCGATCTACTTCGTCAGGGTAAACGAACGCTATACCGGAAATTCGATCCAGATTGAAGGTCCCCTGCCTGCGGTTAGCGCTGGCAATAATACACAGGGCGAAATTGTACTGCATTGGGAGAAACCGCCTTACGTAACTGCCTTAAAAGGCTACCGTATTCTCGACGATGAACTTTCGTGGACCAGCGAAGGCTTTGTTCCGCTGAGGATTGTCGATAATCCGCAGACTGATTCAGTTGTTATCACCGATGCGTGGTTTGGAATGAAACGTACCTTCTGGGTTCAGCTCGACCCCAAGGGTATGAGCTATGTCGAGAACTGGAGCCGGCCAGTGATGTTGGGCGTGCAGGTAAAAGCCAGTTACGGGAAAGAATCGCCGGTGTTTTACTGGGCCACAACGGGAACGCAAAACAAAATTTACATGGCTGCCGGAAACGGATTTAGAATTTTTAATACCGAAACCCTCGAAAACAAACTGGTTGGTGATCTTCCGGAAATACAGCGGTTTAACGTTTCTCCTGCAAACAAATACCTCGCCAGTCAGATCTGGGGGACTAATAAAATCTTGTTTTATGATCTGGAGAAACAGCAACATAAGATCATCGACATAAGCGATCAGATTCCGGGGATGGCACACCTGGTGTCGGTATCCGATAAAGGAACCGGAATGGTGATGGCCGGATCGAGAACAGCACTGGTTGATTTTAATTCGGAACAGATTCTAAGCGAAAAGGAATTGGATAGCAATGGTTTGTACCGGAACCAGATTTCGGGCGACGGGAATTATTTTCTGCTCGAAACCTATGCGGGCTATGGTTGGTACTCGTGCAAAAACAATACAATCAGTGAACTGACAACCATCAATGAGGCAGTACCTGAGCCGCAATTTTCAGATTTTTTGCCGGGTGAACCAACGAAAGTGGTCATTGCCGATATGAACTCTGTGAGTGTGTATAATTGCGAGACACAGGCACTTCTTTATCATCAGACCTTTGCTTCGGGAGTGGAAACGCTGATTTATCACCTGGTAAAGAGCAGCGGCGAGTTGTTTATACGCGAAGGAGATGATATGGTTTTGCTCAACCTCGAGACCGGAGATCGTACTTTTCTGGGTAAAAGCATGGAAAACAACAGGTGGGAGATGGTGTATAACCACGGTCAGATTTTGTGGAGCGAAGGTCGGCGACTGGATGTAAACGATAAATTGTAAGTGATGAAGAAACGATTCAAAATTGCAGCATTATTGGTTTTTATGTTTCTGGTAAATTCGGCCGGAGCACAAAAAATTCTGTTTGGCGCAGGTGGCGGCTATGCCACTTTTAGCATGAGCGACCTAAAGGATTACAACACAACAGTGCAAAATAATTTGCCTTTTTCCCCGGAGGTTACCGATAATTTTCCAGCTTGGTTCTATCTCAATGCCGATGTTTTGTATTCTTTCCCCAGGCTTGTAGCAGCGGGACTAACCGTATCAACTACCTCCACCGGATCGCGGCTCCACCTGGCCGATTACTCGGGTGAATACTCGTTTGATATGCAGACACATGGCTGGTTTCCGGGGGTGAAGGTTTTGCTCGGGAAAGCTCCTGGCAGGACAAACGGCCCATGTTTTTCGCTTGAGGGCGGCATGGCTTTTAGCTCGATGAGTTTTGATGAGAAAATTGCAGTGTACGAAGAAGAAACCAACGACCAGCAGGATTTTAGTGCACATGGTTTTTTTGTAAAACCGGGGCTGACTTATATGTATCATGTTGGCAATCAACTGATCGTTTCGGCAAATGTGTCGTATTACCGGGGCTTCGAGAGTGGATACTATGTAAAAGGAAACAGCGGCCAGAAAATTACAAACACGGATACAGGAAAAAGAATCAAACCGAACTGGAACGGTTTGCGTGCCGGACTGGTATTGTATTGGGGAAAAGAATAAAGCGCCGGGTTTGCTGGACGCAGGGGCAGAAAATGCCTTTTCGCCTGAAATTTTCCCCTATGCCACCTTTTGAGCGTTAAACAACTTTTACAGGATTTTCTTGTTTAAACAAGGAGACAGCAAATTAAAATGAGGCTATTCATTTAATAAGCGAATAAATTATGCAGGAATTTACGGAAAATGATAAAATGGTGCATCTGGTACAGGCCAACCCTAACCTGTTACCGGTTATTCACCGGTTTGGTATAAGACTGGGTTTCGGAAACAAAAGTGTAGCAGAAGTTTGTGCTGCCTGGCAGGTGAATCCCGCCTTTTTTCTGGCCATCGTGAATACGTTTCACAACAATCATTATTTTCCGGAAGAAGAACTGCTTGCATTCTCGCCCTTACTGATTGTGGATTACCTGAAAAAGACACATGCTTATTATATCGGATTTTCATTGCCGCAAATTGAAGAGCTGATTCATCGTCTGCTGGAGAGTACACCGGAACAGAACAATGAAATGAAAATGATTGAAATCTTCTATCTGGCGTATAAAAAAAAGCTGACTGAACACATTGTTGAAGAAGAGGAACAGGTTTTTCCTTTTGTGGAAAAACTGGTGCGTGCACCCGAAACCCTTACTGACCGGGTATTTGATTTTAATTTCGAAAAAGATCATGAGCATGTTGATCTGGAACTCGACGATCTGAAAAACATCATTTTGAAGTACATGGTGCCCAATTACGATGAGCTCGTTTGTAACAAACTCATGGAGGAAATTTATCGCTTCGAAAAAGATATTCATGATCACTCCCGCATTGAAGATGCTATTCTGATTCCACAAGTGATGCACATACTGAAAGCCGGGAAATGATTGGAAGAACAGTCATAATCGTGCATCCTTCAGAGTTAGTTTGCCGCGGACTTGCCTC
This sequence comes from Draconibacterium sp., assembly GCA_035399765.1. GTDB lineage: Bacteria > Bacteroidota > Bacteroidia > Bacteroidales > Prolixibacteraceae > Draconibacterium. The sequence continues at coordinate 5,209 of DAOPJR010000050.1, forward strand.
GGTACTCGATGGCCTGAAAGCCGTGCGAATCCTGTGTTTTTCGTCATTTAGCGAAATCCGGATCAGCGAACACGCAGCGGCGCACAAGCTCCTGTTGTTTGTTCCGGCGTCCTGCCGTTACGCCGATGATTTACTCGAATTACGTTCCCGCATCGGAGAACACCGTCTGATAGGTTTGTTTAACGATGAACAGGAGATTATTCGAAACGAAGTGTTTGATGAGCTTTTATCAATAAATACTTCGGGAAATGATTTTTTAAAGCTGGCAGAAGATTTTTTTGAAGAAGGGTATACAGATCAGAACGATGAACTTACCAACCGTGAACGGGAAGTTTTGAGGCTTGTAGCGTTGGGGCACAGTAACAAATCAATAGCTGAAAACCTATTTATCAGTACTCATACGGTTATTTCGCACCGAAAGAATATTACTGAAAAACTTGGAATTAAATCGGTACCCGGATTAACGGTGTATGCCATCATTCAAAAGCTTGTAGATACTTCAGACATATCAGGCGACCAGCTTTTATAAGATTCTTTTCCCAAAAGTTGATTAAAAATCCCCATTTCTTGGGATATTATTTTGAATGGTTCAAAATAGCTTTGTCCCCGAATCAGATCATTTATTATCATGAAGAATTTAAATAAGACCATTTTGTTTTTGGGGCTGTTGCTGGCGACTTATGCGGCGAGTGCCCAAAATAATCAGGGAGAATCTTACAACGGTGCGGAAACATTATTACAATCAGACTCGAAACTTTCGATTGGCGGCTATGCACAAATCGATTATAATCAACCCATAGCAGAAGGCGAACGGCGTAACTCAACACTCGATGTTCACAGGCTGGTGCTTTTATTTGGTTACCGTTTTGGCGACAAAACCAGTTTTGTGAGTGAGATTGAACTGGAACATGTATCTGAAGTATATGTGGAGCAGGCATTTCTTAACCACGAAATTCTCCCGTGGCTGAATCTTCGCGGTGGCCTGATGCTGGTTCCAATGGGGATTATAAACGAATACCACGAACCGCCAACATACAACGGAGTGGAGCGCCCAAACCTCGACAGCAAAATCATCCCCACCACCTGGCGGGAGATTGGCCTTGGATTTACGGGCCGGATAGACAATGCCTCGCTAAAATATCAAATCTATGTAATGAATGGCTTTAACGGATACAATGGCAGCGGGACCTTTCGGGGAAGCGATGGCTTTCGCAAGGGACGTCAGAAGGGAGCAGAGTCATTTATGAGCTCGCCAACGCTCGCGGCACGCGTGGATTATTATGGAATCCCCGGATTAAAACTGGGATTAAGCACTTATAATGGTAAGTCACAATCTTCTCTTTATAACGGACTCGACGATAACGACGCTACAGCACTGGCAAAAGCCGATTCTTCGGTCATAGGAATTTCAATGATCGGTCTGGATGCCCGTTACCGTTATGCAGGTTTTGAAGCCCGGGGACAATTTAGCCTGGCCAATATTTCCAACACTGATTCTTACAACGAGTTCACGGGAAGCGATCTTGGCAGCCGAATGTTGGGTTGGTACCTGGAGGCCGGTTATGATCTTTTATACGGGAATGCAAATGGTCAGCGTCTGGTTCCTTTTGTTCGGTATGAAAAGTACAATACTCACGCAGCAACCGAAGGCAACCTGGAAATAAACAAAGCTTTTGATCGTACAGATGTAACAGTTGGTGCCGGTTGGTGGCTTACATCCGGTACCGTAATCAAAGCCGACTATCAGTTTTTCAGCAATGCAGCCGACAGCAAGAATGGCCAGCTGAATTTAGGAATCGGAATTTGGTTTTAATAAGAAACAATGTTAATGAAACGTATAATTTTTTTTGTATGCCTCTTTTCTGTTGCCGGAGTATCTGCTCTGGCAGCAGACTTTTACCCGCAGGACAAAGCACTTTCACTCATTCAAAAAGCACTTAAAGAAAAGCAGCTTGAAATTACAGGGAGCTATGACCTTAGTGAATATTCAGAAGATGGACACAGGATAGTTGCCTATTCATTCAAAAAGAATGGTGAAGACGGGGAAGATTATGCAATTTTTACCGAATCAATGGGACGCTACGAACTTTTTGATTACCTGGTTATCGCAGATCATAACGGAATGGTGCAAAAAGTACAGGTGATTAAATACCGTTCGGAACACGGAGGTGAAATTGCTTCAAAAAAGTGGCTTTCTCAGTTTGAAAATTATCAGGGAGGGGAGCTTCGTTACGGCGAAGATATTTCTGCGATTTCCGGCGCAACTCTTTCTTCAGGTTCCATCACACGTGATATGCAAAAGATAGTGGAAACATTAAAAGAGAAAGTGATTAACAGGTAGAATAGGCATTAGTATATAATCTGTTACACAAAGCACGCAATATTTTCCTTCTTTTTTGCATAAAAAACCCCTCCTCAAAAGAGAGGAAGGGAATTTTCAGAGTTATCTTATTTAAGAGAAAATAGCTTAATCATCGTTGTGGTCGTCGTCGTAACCATTGTGCTCATGATCGTCGCCATGGTGTTTGTGTTTGTAGTAGGTGCGGCAGTCATGGCCAAGGTTGCTGACAATGGTTTGGTAAATACCAGTGTTGCTGTCAGCCGATATCACGATTACTCCGTCGGTAAGATTTGCATTGTCGAGGTCAACGGGATCTACATCGGCCATTAATTCATCGAGGTACAGTTTGATTACTGAAGTAATATCGATACCTTCTTCCGTGACTTCCACATTTTCTTTTTCGGTTTTGAAATACACGTTTTGAGTAACGCTAACCGAGATTGGCCACGAGCCGGCGTCGTTTTTGTAAATGCCTTCGAGGTAAAAAACCGGATCGCTGCCTGCATCGTCTGTCAGGCCTTCCACTTTGAGTTCAATTTCGTCGTAGATTCCTGGTGAAAGCGTAAAATTCCCCAGTGTATTATCGCTGTTCAGCAAGTCAACCAGTTCGGGGCCGTGCCATTTATATTCAATTTCAATCGAATCTTCATTGGTAACCATGCTCTTCAGTTTTGCCTCGAATTTGATGTTTGACACGATCAGGTGAGCCGAATCCCAGTTGATGGAATCGGATTGTACCATCGCTGATTTTGTAAATCCACTACCTGACAGTGAAAAACTGGGGTTTAAAGCTTCAAATTGTACTCCGTATTCTGTGGTTCCGTTGTTTATTAAATCGCTTTTCTGGCAGGCAAAAAAGCCCACTGAACCCAATGTTAGTAATAGAATAAATACTAGTTGTTTCTTCATTTTCTGAAAATTTAAATTCAAATAAGTGTTTCATCCACTGTTTGGCAAATAACGTGCAAATGGTCGGTCAAAAAGGTAAGCCTCGCATAAACAGCGCTTTACTCAACGATTTCTGAAACTACAATTTATCAATCTGATAATTTGTTATCTATTTGATTGAATAAACAGTTGTGCCTTTTGCCAATCACGATACAAACAAAATATGTTGAAGAAAGTTGGCTTTGATCAGTCGGAGATTGATTCAGAACTTCACCAGCTTATGCATAACATTTATATTGTTTTTCTTCCTGCTACCCTCTTCTGTCTTCCAACTTTTTTATACTTTTCGAGCTGTTAAAACAAAAACTTATGAATCTTTTACTTCGCATCGGGACGATCGTTGTATTTTTTGCACTCGCCTCGTACTCCATAGCTGTTATTACCGAACAACGAAAAAAAGTAGTAAGTAAATTTGTGTTGTATGTCCTATCCCTGGGCGTTTTTTTTGACGTAGTAGCTACAACTTTTATGATACTCGGATCAACCAAGGGAGCATTCACATTACATGGTATGCTGGGTTATTCGGCACTGGCCGCTATGTTTATTGATGCTCTGCTGATGTGGCAAACTAAAAAGAAGGGTGGTTTTGGCGCCAAAGTACCGGAGTTACTGCACCTGTATTCCTTGCTGGCGTATATCTGGTGGATTATCGCTTTTCTTACCGGGGCTGTGCTCGTGATTTTTAGCTAATAAACTGGATAAAAGAAAAAGTGATTACAGCATACAGGAAAGAGAAAATATACCCTTCTCTGTTTATTGAAAATGCGCATTTATTCCCCTAAATGGAAGTATTTTTCTTTCGACTTCTTACTTCCAACTTTATCCGTGGTTTTCAAAACGGATTTTTCCTGGCTCTTAAAAATTTTAAAGGAAAGAAAGCCGGAAAAACAAATCCGGAATTAATTGCTAAAGCCCAGTATATGATTTGATTAAAACAGATTATTGTTAATTTAGCAGGAAAACCAATAAAACTATAACCTAATGAAACGCCGAGATTTTGTAACCCGAATTGTTGTAGCCGGGAGTGCCCTTTCAATGGGAATTGGTTGTGGCCGCAAAATTGAAGGAGAGCAACAGGGTAAGACAACTACTGCCGCTCATGCTACAAATCCTCAACGAAGTATTACTGAGCCCGCCCGTGAAATTCCTGTGATAGCAGAAACTGATGTGTTGGTTATTGGTGGTGGACCAGCAGGGGTTGCGGCTGCTATTGCTGCCAGTCGTGCGGGAGCTGAAACTTACCTGGTAGAAAGATACAACCACCTGGGAGGTTTGTGGACAGGTGGCCTGGTTTTACCTCTGTTGTCGACCCATGCAATAGACAAACAAAAGCGGAGAAAAAAAGTAATCCACGGTCTGGGAGGAGAAATGGCAGATCGGCTTTTTAAGCTGGGAATGGCCATCAATGAAGTAAATCCAACTATTGACCCGGAAGCCGGGAAATACGTGTTGGATGAAATGATTACAGAATCAGGGGTAAAGATGTTGTATCATGCGTGGGGTGTAAATGTAATTATGGATGGAAACAACATCAGGGGAGTGATTATTGAAAGTAAGTCGGGGCGACAGGCAGTCTTGGCGAAGGTAGTGGTTGATTGCACTGGCGACGGCGATATTTTTCACTGGGCAGGGGAATCGTACAATACCATGAATTATCATATCGGATTAGTACACCGGCTGGGAAATATCGACCGGATTGATAAAACAAAACCCGGCTACAAGGAAATGCCAATAGGTTTACCCACGCCAATCCCGGGAGTTAACTGGGTTAATATGCATGGCTTAGATAATCAAAACGGAATAGATATGCCAACTCTTTCAGGATTGCAGGTACAGTACCGAAAAGAAATCTGGGATAGTGTGAGAAAACTTAAACAAACCCCGGGTTATGAAGAAGTGTTCCTGCTCGATACAGCTTCGCAGCTGGGGGTTCGTATGTCGCGAATACTGGAAGGCGAATACCGGCTTACCCTTGAAGACACCATGACTTATCGAAATTTTGATGACGTAATTGGAATCAGTGGTGCCTGGACATCCATGCTCTATAAGGGGAAAAGAATTCTCAGCCATGAGCGACCGTTATGGCAGATCCCTTACCGATCACTACTGCCCCAAAAGACAGAAAATTTGCTGGTAGCCGGACGCTGTTTTTGTTTTGAAGAGACGCTGGTAGAAGATACCCGGATTATAGGAACTTGTCTTATCACCGGGCACGGAGCCGGGGTTGGCGCTGCGATTGCTGCTAACGACCACGTTGCTGTTCGCGATATAAATCGACAAAAACTGAGAAAAATCCTGGAAGATCAAAAGGTTTGGTTCGGGTAAAATAAATTAGCTGAGTAAAAAAACGTTGTCAGCCTCAAATCTTTTCTTTTCGGGCTTCAGTCAAAATAAAATAAAATTGTACCTGGCAAAACCAAAATATATCAGAAGATTATCGACAGCAATAGCTGTATTGTTGGCGCTGCCACTGCCATGGGGAATACTTACCGGATTTTATATCTGGTTCAGTCCTTTCGTGATGCTTAATTCGGTTTTTCTTCTGAAGTCCATGGTCCTGTTCAATGTTTTTGGGTGGGTTGTTTTACTGATATCATTTTTTCGAAACCGATGGTTTTGCCGTTACCTGTGCCCGGTAGGATTGGGATGTGATACTTTTTCCAGATGGGGAAGAAGCAAGGTTTCCAATGTGAAAAAGATTCCGCCCCTGGGAAAATGGCTGACACTGATCTCGCTTGGAGCGGCATTAACCGGTATTCCTCTTTTTATTTATTTGGATCCTATTGCCATTTTTAACGGGTTTTTTGCTGCTTTCTCTACCTCTCCATCCTTTACGGTATTTGTTTCTCTTTCGGGATTACCACTTTTATTCCTGAGCCATCTGATTTTTCCCGGAATGTGGTGTGGAAAACTCTGTCCGCTGGGCGGACTTTTCGATGAACTGACCACTTTACGGAAATGGATTGTCAAGACCTTTGTAAAAAGAAAAGTAATAAGAACCGGGAGCAACTTTACACGTCGGACATTTCTTGCTTTGGGTAGCGGATTAGTGTCTGGTCTTTTTGTTCCCCGGTTATTACCTTCAAAAACGGCACGGATTTTTCGCCCGCCCGCTTCCATAAACGAGGAATTATTTAATATACTATGTGTTCGCTGCGGAAATTGTATTAAAGCCTGCCCAACAAATATCCTGAGACATAATCTCCAAACAACAAATGCTGTGTCCTGGATGACTCCGGAATTGACATTTCAGGATAACGGATATTGCCTGGAGGATTGTACCCGTTGCGGAGATGTTTGTCCTACCGGTTCTATTTCACCATTTACTGTTGAAGCAAAAAAGCAACTTTACATAGGGAGTATTGAAATAGGACTGGAAAAATGCCTGTTAACCGATAACAAGGAATGCGATCGCTGTAAAACAGTATGTTCATATCGGGCAATAGAAATTGTTCCATCTGATACTTCCTTAATAACAAAACCAGTGGCTGATTTAAAAAAATGTGTGGGTTGCGGAGCCTGCGCCGCTGTTTGTCCTTCAGAAACCATTCAAATGGTGTTTCCTGGCTAAAAATTGTAATAACGGCCCAGAGACCATATCAGACAGACGACATCGACTGCCTTTATTCAGGCACAATTTACTGTTGACGAAGAGAAAAGCATATTAATTGATTCGAAGGAAACAACGTGGTCGGCCTCCCTGAGGGGTTAAAGCATTTATTTTTTGAAAATAAGGTGATCTGAAGAGTATTTTCCACCACCTAACAAGAAAATAACAACGTAGGTGGCAAGGTAAAAAAGGGCTAGTTCTTTCCGTCCAAAAGGATCAGCGCCATGTGCAACAAAAGCAGCTACTGCCATAGTAACCATTAGCGGGATGGTAGCCAAACGGGTTCCTAAACCCAGTATCAAAAGAACAGAACAAAGAAACTCGGCAAAAACAGCCAGAATCAAAGATACTTCAGGACCTAATCCGATAGGATCGCCGAATTGAAACTCGCCGGAGAGTAACCGCTGTAATTTGGGAACTCCGTGTGTGAGCATAAATCCTCCGGCAGTCAGACGAAGTATCAATGTGGCAAGATTAAATGCTTCGGGAGAGAAATTGGTTGAGAATATCTTTTTCATGTTTCTTTTTTATAATTAACAGAAGAATTGCGCGGAGGTTTAATGTCTTTATTCATTTTAAGTATTAAGTTCTTTTTTGCGGAGCAAACGCTTGATATTGCTTTGATGCCGCAACAGAATCAGCAACGAACAAAGCAGTAAAAAATAAAAGGTATTTGAAGTGCCGTTCTGAATCCACTCCACCAAGGGCATGGTAAGCGCCAGAACCATGGATCCCACCGACACATATTTAAACAGCCACTTTACCACGAAAAAAACAGCCACTGAACTGAACACGGCAACCGGTGCCAGCAACACTGTGGCTCCCAGCGTTGTATTTACCCCTTTCCCGCCTTTAAAATGTAAAAATATACTGAAGTTATGACCAAGAATAGCAGCTAGTGCAAAGAGGTAAACCAACCTGTCGGATTGAATTTTGAGATGCACTGAAAACAGCAGATAAAGAGCAACGGGGAGTAATCCTTTCAGCATATCGAGTAGTTGTGTAGCCAGCGACCACTTTTTTCCTGCCACACGTCCTACATTGGTAGAACCAATATTTCCGCTGCCCTGCTCCAGAATGTTTTTGCCGGTAATATATTTCACAAGCAGGTAGCCGACCGGAATACTTCCAAGTAGGTAGGTCACAAATAAAAGAGCGATGAGTATGATTGTGTTCATATCGTTGTATTACTTTTTCGGAAACCATGGCAGGAATGGTCTGGTTTTTCGGACGTAGTCCCGGTATTCCGGTTTGGTTTCTGTTAACGTTTTTTCGAGGAGAGCAACGCCTGATACTTTTAAAAGCAGCAAGGTCATGATTAACGAACCAATGATCTGCCAATAACCACTGGCAGCAACACTGAATAAAGCAAATCCCCACCATACTGCTGCATCGCCAAAATAATTGGGATGACGGGTATATCTCCAGAAACCGGTATTTAGCACTTTCCCTTTATTACGAGGATTACTCTTAAAGTGTGCCAGTTGAAAATCGCCGCCGGTTTCAAAAACAAATCCGATCAGCCACAAAGCCATTCCTGCATAATCGAAAAAATTCAGCCCTGTATTTTGGGTCTTGAATTGCACGGACAGCAAAGGAAGCGAAACCAGCATTACCAGTATACCCTGCAACAAAAATGTTTGAAAGAAACTGATCCACCAATAACGTTTCGGGCCGTATTTCTGCCTGAACTCACGGTAACGGAAATCTTCGCCTTTTCCCCAATTTCTCCAAGCCAGGTAAAAAGTAAGACGCAATCCCCACAGCGTTACCAAAATAAAAACGAGTAAATGTCGTGTGTGCCGCTCATCAAAACTAAAAAAATAAAAGCCGTTGACCAGTACAAAGGCAAAACCCCAGAAAATATCGACAATACTGGCATTGGTCAGGATTACACTAACAATCCATAGCAGAAAAACTGCCAATAAAATAAGAACCGAGGCTTGCAAAAATAAGGTGAGCATAGATTATTTTTGAGAATTATAAAGAATTGAAACAGCCACAGCTCCAATACCGGCATTCATTCCAATTACCGGGGAAATGTTCACGATCGAAACGGATTCCTTGCCGGTTATTGCCTGCATTTCGTCTTCTACTTTAGCCGCCAGTTCGGGATTTTGTGCATGCAAAACAATGTAGTTCCAGACACTTTTGTCGGCTGCAGTTTTTCGGATATGACTGAAAATCTTATTCAGACTTGCACGTTGGCTAAATGTCTTTCCAAACAAAAGTGACTTACCGTTTTTATCCATCGAAATCACCGGATTCAATCCCAGCAGGTTGGCAACCTTACCTTTTGGTTTCGACACACGTCCGCCTTTAATCATGTATTTCAGGTTACGTACACTCACAAAAATCTTTGCCTTTTCCACGTCGGACTGAATGGTTTTAATAATATCCTCAGCTTCATTTCCCTGCTCGATAAGCTGAGCCGCTTTTAGCACCAGTAAACCCAGCGCTCCCGATAAATTTTTGGAATCGATAACATGAACCGGCTTTCCGAATTCTGTGCTGATGCGTTGCGCTGCTTTTTTACTGCTGGCAAAGGTTCCGCTAAACTGGCTTGTTAGGTGAATGGCAATAATGGCATCGTAATGCGACGCCAGATGCGAGTAAATATTCGTAAAAGACTGTTCGTTGACTTGAGCAGTTTTTGGAAAACTTTCGCTGGTTTCCAATAAATCGTAAAACTGTTCGGGCTGAATGGTTACTTTATCGAGGTAATGGTTTTCGCCAAAACTCAGATTTAGCGGGACAAGGTGCACCTGGTATTTATCGATCATTTCCTGAGGCAAATCGCAGGTGGAATCACTCACCAGGGCAATATTCCATTTTCGGTTGGTAACCGCTTCCTGCTGCCGCACCATATCGTCCACTTTCTGGAAACTGATGGTTCCGAATTCCTTTAACTGATGAAATAAATCGGCCGGTTGATCGGTGTGTATATGCAGACGGCACATTTTCTCTGATCCTGCTACCACTACCGAATCTCCGTTTTTACCGAGAACCTGCTGCAACTCTGCTTTTGTGATCTTTAAGTCTTTGATGATGGCTTCGGTACAATAACGCCAGGTAATGTGTTCGTGACTCAACTCTTCAGTATGAATAAGCGAAACCGGCTCGTGACTGGCCACCAGTTTCCGGATATTTCGGTGTTTCAGAAACTGAATAATTCCCTGCAGAAATAATACAAATCCTTTGGCCCCGGCATCAACAAAACCTGTTTTTTTCAGCACCTTCAACTTTTCTGTGGTTTCGGCAAGCGAGCGTTCCAGCACTTCCATCGAATCAATCAGCACTTTGGTAAACTCGTGGATGGCATCCTTTCGGCTGTGCAAAAACTCCGACCACTCGCGGATTACTGTTAACATGGTGCCCTCAACCGGGTTGGCAATGGCTTCATAAATATAGGGGATCGAATTTTTGACACTTTCGGCAAATTCGGTTAGTGTCAGCTTCTGTTTGTTTACGGTTTCGCTGTTCAGTCCGTGCAGGAACTGTGCAAAAATTACTCCCGAATTTCCGCGGGCGCCACGTAAAGCTTCATCGGCAATTTTGTTAACCGTTGTTTTATACGATTTGTGCGGTTCGATATTATCCATGACCCAGCGCACCGTTGACGCCAGGTTAGTACCGGTATCTTTATCATTTACCGGAAAAACATTAATGTGGTTGATTTCTGCCTGATGTTGTAAAATTCGGTTTCCGCCAGCCAGAAAGGCATAATAAAGCAATTTCCCGGTTACTACCGGAACTTCACTATCATTTATATTTCTGTTTATCAGCTGATCCATTTTGTAAGTTGAAATCCACAAAAAGCAACGGTTGCCGAAAGCAGGGTTCCCCAGGCAATGTCGATAATTACAAGGGGGATCGGCCAACCTTTTAACGTGGCAAGGTTGGTGAGATCGTAGGTGGCGTAGGTAAAAAATCCGAACAGGGCACCCATCAACAAAGCATGCTGAACGGATTGTTTACTGATGGCCGGATACACTGCAAATATGAGAATCCCTACCACAAAAAGCAGGTAAAAAACGATGGCCGCTGTCCAGTTGATCTTGTCGCTTAAAAAGTCGGCCAGGTACCTGGCGTATAAATTTTTAGCAATAACCCCCAGCCACAGCATATCCACTGCCAGAAATACGACAAAGGTTAACAGGTAACCTAAAAGCACTGTTTTTGCATTCATTACTCCACTTTTTGCTCCACTTTTATTAATGCAGAAGTATCGTATCCGCGCTGTTCGATGCGGTGCAAAAGATAGTTGTATACATTCGGTTCCAGTTGTGGTGTTCGGCTTAATATCCACAAATACTTGTCGGATTTGCTGCCGATAAGCGCCCACTGGTAATTTTCATCGAGTTCCAACACATAGTAATCGGCATAAAAAATCCAAAAGAAAGCTACCTTGAATTTGGCCTGTTCATTTTCAGGATCGGGAATTTTTGCTTTTCCTAAAGTTTCGGTGTATTCGCCGCCGAGCGAGTTTTTATAACCGCTGTTCAGCACTTTTATTTTCCCGTCAGGACGCATGGAATAATTGGCCGTCACCCCAACCAGTCCTCGTTCAAAAGGATGGTCGTAACGGGCAATTTCGTACCAGGTTCCCAGGTATTTAGGGAGTTCCAGTTCATTTGCCACACTTTTGTCTATCATATGTTTTTGTCCCGAACAGCTGAATAACAGGGTAATAAAGCTAATCATTACAAATGATTTAAACCAGATGCCTGCCGATTTTATTTCTTTTTCCATACTTAGTTGTTTAAACTTTACACAATAACACTAAACAAAATTTTTGGTTCGAAGAATGTCAAAAGAAATTTTTGTTTTAAAAATGTGTCTTATTATTCATATGTTTTAATACAGATGGAGCGATAGGTTATTGTGAAAAATACAGATTTTGAAGGAAAATATCTATTTTGGTCACTAAATCATTTGTATAAGGCATTTTGTGCATGTAGTTTTGTGTCTGGTTTTCATCGTGTTCATTAAAAATGAAGAAAAGTCAGCAAATTAAACCGAATAAAAAAAAATCAAAAAATATAGAACAAAATGAAGGATCTATTTACCACGCGTCTCGAAAAAGCTAAAGTTGAACACGAAGCTTTGATTACCCAAAAAAATGAGGCTCTTTTCTCAGAAAATGGAATTTACCAGCGTTATAAGAACCCAGTGCTTACCAGAGATCATATTCCTTTACATTGGCGCTTTGATCTGAACAAAAAAGCCAATCCGTACTTTATGGAACGAATTGGTTTTAATGCTGCTTTTAATGCGGGGGCTATCAAATTAAACGGAAAATACCTGATGGTGGTACGGGTGGAAGGCAACGACCGGAAATCATTTTTTGCAATTGCTGAAAGTCCAAACGGGGTGGATCATTTCAAATTTTGGGATCGCCCGATAACTCTGCCACAAACTGGAAATCCGGATACCAATGTGTATGACATGCGCGTAACCCAACACGACGATGGCTGGATTTACGGCGTTTTTTGCAGCGAACGGAAAGACCCGAATGCTCCGGAAGGTGATACTTCAAGTGCGGTGGCTGCTGCTGGTATTGCGCGTACCAAAGACATGGTGAACTGGGAGCGGTTGCCTGACCTGATCTCGACAACCGGACAACAACGAAATGTAGTGCTTTTCCCACATTTGGTTAATGGAAAATATGCGTTTTATACTCGCCCCCAGGATGGGTTTATAGATACTGGTAAAGGTGGTGGAATTGGCTTTGGACTGTCGGATACCATGGAAAAAGCAGAAGTGAAAGAAGAGGTAATTGTGGATGCCAAAACCTATCATACCATTTACGAGGTTAAAAATGGACTGGGACCTGCTCCGATTCGCACCAAACACGGCTGGTTACAGCTGGCACACGGGGTGAGGAATACAGCCGCCGGACTTCGCTACACCCTATACGTTTTTATGACTGATCTTGAAAAACCCTGGATTGTTACACACAAACCACATGGTCATTTTATTGCACCATTGAAAGAAGAACGCGTAGGAGACGTATCAAATGTTGTTTTTTCCAATGGATGGATTGAAGATGAAAATGGTACTGTTTTTATTTATTATGCTTCGTCGGATACCCGAATGCATGTTGCTACAACTACAGTAGATCAACTGGTGGATTATTGTATGAACACCCCGGAAGACAAACTGCACTCACATTTATCGGTTCAAACCATTAATGAGTTGATTGATCGAAATCGCGATTTTATGGATTTATTATAAGAATATCAAACAACTAAACTAACGAACATGAAAGCTTCAATACTACTGATTTTTTCGGTCCTGTTTTTTGTATTTTGCAAAGGGAACCCAGTTCCTGCCGATAAAAAAGCAACACCCGAAACGGTGAAACTCTATCAGAACCTGATGGAATTAAAGAAAAACGGGATGATGTTTGGTCACCAGGATGATCTGGCTTACGGTCATGGTTGGTATGATGGAGAAACAGGTCGTTCGGATGTAAAAGATGTATGTGGCGATTACCCGGCTGTTTTTGGTTGGGAACTGGGTCACCTGGAGTTGGGTGATGAGTTTAGCCTCGATTCGGTGTATTTTAAGGATATCCGAAAATACATACAAACGGTTTATGAAAAAGGAGGGGTGAATACCATCAGCTGGCATTTGCGAAATCCTTTAACCGGAGGATCGGCCTGGGATGTTTCTTCGAAAGAAGTGGTTGCATCCATTCTTCCCGGGGGAGAGAAGCATGAACTTTTTCTGACATATCTCGATCGGCTGGCTGCTTTTTTCGAAAGCCTGAAAACCGATGACGGAACAGCCATTCCTATTTTATTCCGACCTTATCACGAGCACACAGGGAGCTGGTTCTGGTGGGGAAAAAATCTTTGCACGGTTGAAGATTACAAAGCATTGTGGCGATTTACAGTTGATTACCTGCAAAACGAAAAAGGAATTCATCAACTTTTGTATACTTACTCCACTGATCGTTTTCAAGCCAAAGAAGATTATTTGGAAAGATATCCGGGCGACGATGTTATTGACATTTTAGGTTTTGATTTATATGACCGGGGCCCGGATTACCCAAAATTGTTGAACAATTGTGCCCAAAATGTTACTGAAATTGCAGCTGAAAAAGGAAAGCTTGCAACGGTTAGTGAAACCGGAGGTCCGATAGCCAGTGATACAACATGGTGGACAGAGAAAGTTTTAAAAACATTGAAGTCCTATGAGTTGTCGTATGTATTGGTGTGGAGAAACCCGTTTCATGCGACGGACCACAGTGCTTTTGCTCCTTATGAAGACAGTCCCGACTCGGAAGATTTTGTAAAGTTTTATAAGGACCCGGAGACCTTGTTTCTGCGGGATGTTAGTAAACAGAACCTTTATAAGTAATAAGTATTTTTAAAGTTATTCGAGTAAAGCGAACATAAGGATACATAAACAGATTATTTGCCTATTTAAACATGCCGTATCTGATTGTCATAATTTTAAAAAACTTTAATAACTCATCATTGTTATTGTATCATTAAAAGGAAATTTTTCTATTCCAATACACAACTTTTTAATAAAGCTATAAATTCATATAGAGTAGTATTCAAGTTTTTTGTAATTTACATCGGGAAGAACCTTATTAAACAACGAGAATTGGAATGTATATGAAGTTTAACCTCTGGAAATATTGTCTTTCTTTTTTGACTCTGTTTATAAGTTTGGTGTCGGTTGGACAAAATAATGAAGTTCAAAATTACACTGAACTTATACAATCTGCAGAGTGTGTTGTGGAAGGAAAGATTGTGGCTTCGGAATCATATTGGGATCGTCAGCATCGGAATATTTACACTTCATATAGCATTGAGGTTGGAAATATTTTGAAGGGTTCTGCTGAAGAACAAATCACGGTTACTGTTAAAGGCGGGAAAGTGGATCAAACATGGCAGCTTGTGGTTCCTTCTGTCGAACTTCAGGTTGGGGAAGCCGGTGTTTTTCTGGTGAATAAAGAAACTGAAGACATCAATAGTTTAAGATCAGGATGCAACTATACCCTGACTTATGGCGATAAGAGTGTTTTTTTATTTTCCGACAATCATTCAACCCCGGAACGTATTGAACAAAACACAGATTCATTTTTTAAAATTGTTGAAACAGTAAGCGGAAAATTACTTCATCACACATTCGTCCCCGATAATCTGAAGTCAGCAGAGGCAACCCAGGTTGTTGACAGTATTTATCCGCGCGTTCTCACTGCAGGAACAGATGACATAATTTCAATCGCAGGTTCGGGTTTTGGCAACGAACAAAATTCAAGTAAGGTATGGTTTAAATTATCTGACCGACCTGAATACATCTTTTCCAATGACGTTTTCAAATACATTACCTGGACCGATACATTAATTCAGCTATATGTTCCATATAAAGCGGCAAGCGGAACAATTGCCGTTGAAGTGAACAATAAAAAAATGTATAGTTCTCAGAGTATAACCATTCGGTATGCGTGTACAAACGATGCCCGAACCAATGATCCGGTATATATGATTAATGCCAATGGGCTGGGAGGATACAGCTGGCGTATGAATTCGAATTTAAGCACGTACAGTCAGGCAAAAGACATTGTAACCCAGTCGGTAAATGACTGGATTTGTGCCACTTCAGTTCCGTGGAGAATAGGTGGCGATGTAAAATCGGTTGAAGGAAAGGATGGTGAAAGCACCATTTCTTTTGGACCCGTGACCAATTCGATTGATGTAATGGGACTTGCCAGTCTGTTTATGAGTAATCACCCGGTAGATGGAAATGATGTTTGGATATTGGAAGAAGTTGATATCACATTATCGGATGCAAATGATTGGTGTTTTACAGGAGACTGCAGCGGATCTGATAAATATGATTTTAAAACAGTAGTGATGCACCAGCTTGCCCATGCTTTGCTAATCGACCATGTGAACACCCCGGGGGATTTAATGTATTACAGTTTAGGAAAAGGAGAAATTCGTGATTTGGGACTCGACAACATTGAATGTGCCGAATACAATCTGAACAAAAGTGCAGAGTTGAATCATCCGGATTACATGACCATCAACCCCTATCAGTTTGAACCGCCTGTTGTTAATAGAAATGAAGACACTTTATCGACTTCTTATGTCTTCAATTCGTATCAATGGTATGATACAGATGGCTTAATTCCGGGAGCTACTGAATCAGTTTATGTGGCAACTAAAACCGGAGAATATTACCTCGAAGGAATAAACGAATTCGGATGCGCGCAAGTTTCGGAAGCTGTTGAAGTCTTTATCACAAATAATCATTCTACTACAGGAGAAGTTCTTTTATATCCCAATCCTATGAAAGAAGAGCTTCATATTGAATACGCTACTCCATTTACAGAAGCCATATTTTTCAATACTCTCGGACAAAAAATACTTCGTGTTCAGCTTGATCCGGAGAATACAAAAACAACATTTCATCTTGGGAATCTTCCGGCGGGAGTTTACAGCGTGTGGCTAATCAGTAACGAGGAAAAGGTGAGAAGAAAGTTTGTGGTGTACTAATAAGTATTGAAGTTTCGTTTTGAATCGGCGAATTAAGATCCTTTTGTCGGATAGCGTCAACAATACTGATGTATTCTTTTAATAAGGAAGCATCAACAATAAAATAGTGTGAGTTTTTACATCGAACTTATGTTCATCAGTATTTGGGTTTAATATTGGAAAATAAATGACAGATTTCAGTATTCCCATTTTTTCGATTGTAAGCAATTTGCTTGCTGCCAGCGAAATGTTCAAACTGAATGATTGAAAAACAATATTTGTAGTTTAGTTATTATGATTACATTTTTTATTTCTATCGTGGTACTTTTGTTGGGATATCTCTTTTATTCCAGAATAATAGAACGAATTCAGGGAATAGATCCGAAAAGGGAAACACCCGCTTACAGCATGAAAGACGGTGTGGATTATTTGCCGCTGCCGTGGTGGAAAATTTTTATGATCCAGTTTCTGAATATTGCAGGCCTGGGACCTATTTTCGGTGCGGTAGCCGGTGCTATGTGGGGACCTGTGGCTTTTCTCTGGATTGCACTTGGTTCAGTGTTTGCCGGAGCCGTTCACGACTACTTCTCCGGAATGCTTTCTGTAAAACATAAAGGACTAAGTATTACTGAAATAGTTGGTATTTACCTGGGTGTTGGCACCAAGCAATTCATGCGCATTTTTACTGTTTTTTTGATGGTTATTGTTGGTGCTGTTTTTATTATGGGGCCTGCAAAAATATTGGCAGGACTTACTCCAAATCTGTTTTCAATGACATTCTGGGTATGGACAGTCTTCATTTATTACCTGTTGGCTACCATGCTGCCTATCGACAAAATAATCGGTCGTGTTTACCCTGTATTTGGTGCGGCTTTGGTTTTTATGGCCGTAGGCTTAATTATTGCCCTTTTTGTTAAAGGGTATCACATTCCTGAATTAAACTTTGTAAGCGTACATAATTATCATGTCGATGCAGAACAGTTCCCGATATTTCCGATGTTATTTATAACCATTGCCTGTGGTGCAATTTCAGGATTTCATTCTACACAATCACCATTGATGGCGCGCTGTTTAACCAATGAAAGATACGGGAGACGTGTTTTTTACGGCGCAATGATAACGGAAGGAGTTGTAGCGCTGATATGGGCAGCGATTAGCATGAGCTTTTTTGGCGGCATCAGGGAACTGAATGATGTAATGACAGCCAACAGCGGAAATGCAGCTTTTATCGTGAATGAGATTTCCAATTCGTTACTGGGTAAGTTTGGCGGATTTCTGGCACTGCTTGGCGTAGTTGCTGCACCAATTACTTCAGGCGACACTGCATTTCGGAGTGCGCGGTTAATTGTTGCCGATTTTTTGAATTTTAAACAAGGCCCGGTGAAAAACCGCCTGTTTATTAGTATTCCGCTTTTCCTGATTGGGTTTCTGCTCACACGAATCGATTTCAGCATTATCTGGCGTTATTTTGCCTGGTCGAACCAAACGCTGGCGATGATCGTACTTTGGGCCATAACGGTTTATCTTGTTCAGGAACGAAAATTTTACTGGATAACACTTATTCCGGCTGTTTTTATGACAGCAGTTACTACTACATACCTACTTTTTGCACCTGAAGGTTTTTCTCTCTCAAAAGAAATTTCATACCCGGCTGGCGCCCTATTATCAATAACTGCTTTAACCGTTTTCATTTTTTACAAAAAAGGTTACTTTAAACCAGAGTCTATAACAATGTAATGGAGATTTTCCAGTAGAAAAAGAGTTTTATTTGAGCAAATGATCGGGGAATTTTACGAAAAATAAGAATCCTCTCAACTATTCATTTTCCCAAACCATTCTTTGTCATTTGGGTTTAATAGGGAATTCAAATAAAACCCCAAAAGCAAATCGAATATAATGAAACAAGATTTAATTATTCCAACTTTATACTGAATTAGAAAGTATGGTGAAAGATTTACAGAAGAGAAGATACGACAGGTTTGTTGGCGGTATGAAAGAAATGAACATTCAACCTGATTACGTTCATCTGATGGAATTATCAAAGGAAAGAGTGCAATTCATCTGTTCAAGACAAAACGAGGATTAAATGAAAAGTCATTCTGGGGTAACCATATCAGGAAAAAGAAGTAAAGCGAAAAGAAGAAAATAATAATGAATATCGTTCCTTTTAGAGAGCTACCTCTTCAGGACGTAGTTGTTTTCTTTAGTTCCTTATAATAGAATTTTGCAGGAACTTTCTTTTAAGTGTTTTATGCACTATCGTTTTCTAAAAGAATATACAGCTCATTAATTGGCCTTCGTTCTCCACATCTTTTCAATTTCTTCCAATGACTTTCCGGTTGTTTCGGGTATCATTTTCCAGGTAATCCATAAGTATGGTATACACATAATCGCAAATAGCCAGAAAACACCTGAAGGAGAAATTGATGACATCAACCAGGGAGTAAGCTGTCCGATCAGGTAAGTTCCGATCCATAGCGAAAAGCCTGCAAGAGACATGGCTGCCCCGCGCACTTTGTTCGGGTACATTTCGGAGATAAGAACCCATATAACCACACAAATAGAAATCGCACAGAAAAAGATATAAAACAGGATTAATATAAGAAGTGTAATAGGAGGTATTATTGCTTCGGATTTGTTGATCATAAAATAAAAACCTATTAAGATTAAGGTAATCAACATGCCCGACACGCCATAATATACCAGCTTCTTTCTTCCAATTTTGTCAATTACCCAGATGGCAATTATGGTCGAAATTACATTAATCAGACCAACAAAAATTTGGTAAAACAAAGAATCTCCTTCCGAAAGGCCCGTTTGTTCGAAGATGCCGGGACCATAATATAGAACTGCATTTACACCCATAAACTGCCCTAACATTGCCAGTGCGACCCCAATAAAAAGTGGGATACGGTATTCTTTCCGAAATAATAGTTTCCAGTCTGATATCTCTTCTGTATGTAATGAATTTTCAATTAGTTCAAGCTGATATTCAACATCTTTTTTGGGGTAAATCTGGTTAAGTATTTTTTTTGCACCAGCTTCTTTGTTCTTTATTAGCAGCCAGCGCGGACTTTCCGGAATAAAGAAAAGTGTAAGGAAAAATAAAAGAGCAGGTATCGATTCAGCACCCAGCATTGAGCGCCAGCTTTCGGAAATGAAAATGGTGTGGTACCAGTCAGCCAGAGGAGTTAAAGAAGAATAACCTGACGCATTTGTTTGTAACCAGTAATTCACCAGGTAGGCTCCCAGAAATCCGATAGTAACGGCCAGTTGGTAGAGAGAAACCAGTCGTCCCCTGTATTTTGGTATTGATACTTCCGAGATATAGAGAGGAGATATAACAGATGCAACGCCGATGCCAACTCCCCCAATAATTCTGTATATTATCAATGAATCTTTGTTTGGGGATATCATGCAGCCGATGGCTGAAATACTAAAGAGAACTGCCGAAACAAAAAGTACAGGTTTTCGTCCGAAAAGGTCGCTTAACCTGCCGGCAAACAATACTCCGCCAATCGATCCGAGCAATGCACATCCTACATACCATCCTGCCTGTAAGTCGTTTAATTTGAATTGGATGGAGACTCCTTTTATTGTTCCCGATATTACTGCTGTGTCGTATCCAAAAAGAAAGCCCCCAAGAGCTGC
>DAOPJR010000051.1:0-13119 GCA_035399765.1 Draconibacterium sp.
AATTGTGCTTTATTCATAAGGCAAAATTTAAAATAATTAATTAAGTGATTGAAATAAAACTAATTAGTTAGTATACTTTGTAATTTTTATTTTTCCAACTATCTCTGAAAAATGGTTTAGATTCATTCTGAACCTTCAGTAAAATCAATGCTTTCAGAGAACTTTGTTTAAAGCTTAGCTAAATTCAGAAATAACTTTTAAAAAACCAAACGCTGAAACCCTTTTTTTTTCAGTACTTCCGTAAAAAATTGTAAAAAACCTTTTTGAGGTTTAAAAAAATCGTCTACTTTTGCACGGCATTCGGAGAGATGGCAGAGTGGTCGATCGCGGCGGTCTTGAAAACCGTTGAACTGAGAGGTTCCGGGGGTTCGAATCCCTCTCTCTCCGCAAAAAGATCCACCGGATAAACCGGTGGATCTTTTATTTGACATATTGTTGATAACTTTTTGAAGCATTTAAATTTATTTCATAAAACAGCAACTTTTAGCTGCATTTAAAGTGGCAAGATTTAAATTTAAATTTTATCCTGCATTTAGGTAATTTGGTTTGAATTATTATATTTGCACACGCTTTCTAAAAGCGAAGTTCTTAAAATAATACACGGGTGTAGCTCAGTTGGTAGAGCACTGGTCTCCAAAACCAGGTGTCGGGAGTTCGAGTCTCTCCTCCCGTGCAAATCAGACGGGATTCTTCCAAAAAGGAATCTCGTTTTTTATTTGCCGAAACCGGGAGTTATTATAAGGTTATTCACTTACTTTTCATTATTTTCAGCGACTAAATTAAAGTTTATGCAAGTCGAGGTTTTTATACCCTGTTTTATCGACCAGTTTTACCCTGAAACCGCGGCTAATTTTATTCGTTTGTTGGAAAAAGCAGGCTGTGAAACACATTATAACCCTGAACAGACTTGCTGCGGGCAACCGGCTTTTAACAGTGGCTATTGGGAGGAAGCAAGAACAGTTGCCAGCAAATTCATTAACGATTTTACCGGCGAACGTGTAGTTGTTGCCCCTTCGGCTTCCTGTACTGGTTTTGTACGGAATTATTACCACAAGCTTTTTGAAGGTGACAAGCTACTCAATTCTGCAAACGAATTGAGAAAACGGGTTTTCGAATTCTCAGACTTTGTGGTCAATCACCTGAAGTTTAATGATTTTGGTGCTAAATTTTCACACCGCGTTACATTTCACGACAGCTGTGCAGGCCTGCGTGAATACGGCATTGGAGAAGAACCTCGTAAATTGCTGTCAAAAGTAAAAGGTCTTGAACTGGTCGAAATGGAGAAACGCGATGTATGTTGCGGTTTTGGAGGAACATTTGCAGCTAAATTTCACCATATTTCATCTGCAATGTCTGAACAAAAAGTGGAAAATGCGATGAAAACCGGTGCTGAATACATCGTTTCTACTGAAGCATCCTGTTTAATGAACCTGGAATCATACATTAAAAAGCAGAAACTTCCCATCAAAACTATTCATCTGGTCGATCTGCTTGCTCAGGGTTTGAAATAGAATCTGTTTTTCGATCCTTGATTCTTGATACTGGATCCTCGATTTGAAGTATCTGGTATCTAATATCCAGTAACCAGAAATCAAAACATCTGCATGTCGTGAAGTCTTTTGTAACGACGATCCAGTTTGATCAGCTCATCATGTGTTCCCTGTTCAACAATTTCGCCTTCATGAAAAACACAAATCTGATCGGCATTCCGCACAGTGGAAAGGCGGTGTGCAATTACCAGTGAGGTACGATTTTTCATCAATTTTTCAAGTGCGTCCTGAACCAGGCGTTCCGATTCTGTATCGAGTGCTGAGGTTGCTTCGTCAAGGATGAGAATGGGCGGATTTTTTAGAATGGCTCGTGCTATGCTTAAACGCTGACGCTGTCCTCCGGATAGCTTGCTTCCACGATCACCAATAATTGTATCGTAACCTTTTTCAGTTTCCATGATAAAATCGTGGGCATTGGCAACCTTTGCTGCCGCAATCACCTCTTCTTTACTGGTTTTATCTACGCCAAACGCGATGTTGTTGTAAATGGTATCGTTAAAAAGAATGGCTTCCTGATTTACATTTCCCATCAGGTTTCGCAAACTATGAATCTTCAGATCACGAATGTTTTTTCCGTCAATATAAATGCCGCCTTCCTGCACGTCGTAAAAACGGGGGAGCAAATCTACAAAAGTGGTTTTTCCACTCCCTGATTGACCTACCAAAGCAACGGTTTTCCCTTTAGGAATAGTTAATGAAATGTTCTTTATAACCGTTTTTTCTTCGTAAGCAAAACTGATGTTTTTATATTCTACAGCCTCACTCAAACCACTTAAAGCAAAGGCATTGGGGCTGTCTGTGATTTTATTCTCAGCCTGAAGAATCATATCAATCCTGTCCATGGCAGCCAGTCCTTTTTGAATGCTGTAAAGCGCTTGGGTAAAAGCTTTTGCCGGGTTGATAATCTGATAAAAAATTCCAAGATATGCAATGAACTCCGGACCACTTAATTCACTGTTATTACCCAGAATGAGTGTTCCTCCAAACCAGACAACTATTACCATAACAATGGTTCCCAGAAACTCACTCATCGGATGTGCCAGCTCTCTTCTGCGCATCAAACGATTCATAATTGAGCGGTAATCGTCCAATTCCTTGTCAAAGTGCTCATCCATCTTTTTCTCGGCATTAAATGCCTTAATAATACGCAAGCCACCAAGTGTTTCTTCGATTACCGACAGCAAAATTCCCATCTTGTCCTGACCTTCGCGTGAAACTTTCTTGAGCGTTTTTCCTACTCTTCCGATGATAAATCCTGCGATTGGTAAAACCAGGAAAATAAATAAAGTCATGGAAGGACTCATAACAAGTAAAGAGATGAGGAAAACAATAATCAGAACCGGATTCTTCAGGAACATATCGAGTGATGACATGATCGAATTTTCCACTTCGGTTACGTCGCCAGTAACGCGGGCCATGATATCACCTTTTTTTTCTTCCGAAAAAAAGGAAAGCGACAGGTATAGAATTTTATTAAAAATTTCGTGACGGATATCTTTTACCACTCCGTTGCGAATGTAAACGGCCTGGTAGGCAGCCAGGTATGCAAATCCAACTTTCAACATGGTAGCCAATATCACAAAAAGTCCTACAAACAACAGGGTCGCTCCCGGACCATAATCCACTTTTATCTGCGTTACATAATAATACAGGTTGTTCTTAATTGAATCCATGCTGAACGACCACTCCTGAAGTGTCCCTACATTTTCAGAAAGGTTAAAAACGATTTCCAATATTGGAATCATCATGGCCATTGAAAAAACGGCAAAGATCGCCGACAGCAGGTTTGACGCAAAGTTCAGAACCAACCTGGTTTTGTAGGGCGGAATGTAACGCTTTAATATCCTAAAGAATTCTTTCATATAAAGTTTTAACTTGGCAAGTGGCTTGTGTACCTCTTTTTGCTAAAAAATACCGGTGTAATTCTGAGGTGTAATTGCTTTCAATTCTTTTTTAACCTTTTCATCGATTTCAAGAGAATCGATAAAAGCATGAATGGATTCCTTGTTAATTATTTCATTCTTACGGGTGAGGTCTTTCAATGCTTCGTATGGATTCGGGAAAAACTCACGACGCAAAATAGTCTGAATTGCTTCAGCAACTACTGCCCAATTATCTTCCAAATCTTTTTCTATAGCAGCTGTGTTGATCAATAACTTACCAAGTCCTTTCAGAGTTGATTTGATGGCAATGATTGTGTGACCAAACGGAACACCGATAAATCGTGTAACTGTTGAATCAGTGAGGTCGCGCTGTAATCTGGAAACCGGCAGTTTTTGTGCCAGCTGTTCAAATCCTGCATTGGCAATACTGATATTTCCTTCCGAATTTTCAAAATCGATGGGATTGACTTTATGCGGCATGGTTGACGAACCTACTTCTCCTTTTTTTATTTTCTGTTTGAAGTAATTCATCGAAATGTAAGTCCACATGTCGCGGTCGAGATCCAGAATAATATTATTAATTCTTTTCAGCGCATCAAAAATGGCACTATGATCGTCGTAATGAGCAATTTGAGTGGTGTATTGCGAACGATGCAAGCCCAGTTTGTCTTTCAGAAATTTATTGGCAAAATTTTCCCAATCAATATCAGGATAAGCAACATAATGGGCATTGAAGTTTCCGGTTGCACCGCCAAATTTGGCATCGATCGCAATTGATTTTAAGTGAACCAGCTGCACCATGATCCGCTCAATAAATACTTTTATTTCTTTCCCCACTTTGGTTGGTGATGCCGGCTGTCCGTGGGTTTTGGCAAGCATTGGAATATCTTTCCATTCGTTAGCCAGGGTCAGCAATTTTTCAATCAATTGCTGCAGCAGTGGATAATATTCATTTTCAAGGGCATCCTGAATCGATTTTGGAATAGCAGTATTATTGGCATCCTGCGAGGTAAGTGCAAAATGAATGAATTCTTTGTATCTACTCAGCCCGATTTTATCGAATGCTTCTTTTATAAAATATTCTACAGCTTTTACATCGTGGTTGGTTACGCTTTCAATGTCTTTAATGCGTTGTGCGTCTGCCAGCGAGAAATTGGTATGTAATTCACGAAGTTGGGCGAGTTGTTCTTTTTTAATGTCTGTAAGTTGTGGCAGTGGTACTTCGCACAAGGCGACAAAATATTCTATTTCAGTAAAAAGGCGGTATTTAATTAGTGCAAATTCGCTGAAGTAGTTTGAAAGTCCTTCCACCTTGCTGCTGTACCTGCCATCGACCGGCGAGATGGCTGTTAATGCATTCAGTTCCATTTTGTCTTTTTGATTAAGCTGCAAATTTAACAATTTAAAGGAAGCACTCTGCCCGGGGCACAGATGATTTTGTATTTCTTAACAGCCTGGTGCTGGCGAATCGTTTTGCTTAAAGCAGAAAAGGTCAAATCATGATTAATCTTACGAATTCGGGCAGGAAATATTTCTACCTTCGTAAACAGTTTTAAAAGATCGGCGTTAATTAAGAAATTTAAAAAATGGAGAAGACCCGGATTTCGATCGTATCGTACCTCAACAGCAAGCCTTTTCAATACGGAATTGAACATTCAGAGATATTGTCAAAAGTGGATCTCAGTCCTGATATTCCATCTAAGGTTGCGGCAAAACTGACCTACAATCAGGCGGATATAGGTCTGATTCCGGTGGCTGGGTTACGCGATTTGGATGAATATTACATTGTAAGTAATTATTGTATTGGTTCGGTTGGTAAAGTAAAAACTGTGGCGCTGGTTTCTGAGGTCCCATTGGAAGAAGTAGAAGTTATTTTGATGGATTATCAGTCGCGCAGTTCGGTATTACTGACAAAGGTATTGGCGAGATACTTCTGGAAGAAAAATGTAATCTGGGAGAATACCTGTGCCGACTTCCACAAAAAATCAATTAAAGGAACAACGGCTGCTGTTCTAATTGGCGATCGTGTTTTTGATGTTGATGGAAAATTTCCATATTGTTACGATTTGAGTGAAGAGTGGCAGAAATACACTGGCCTTCCGTTTGTTTTTGCGGTTTGGGCGTCGAATAAGAAAATTCCAAAAGAAATTGAAACCGAATTTGACCAGGCGCTGGAACTGGGAGTTAACAGCATTTCTGAAATTGTAAGACAAGAAGAATTAAATTACCCTGGCGTTGATATTCAATACTATTTTGATAAAAATATCAGCTTCCCCCTGGATGATGAAAAACGGAAAGGAATGAAAAAATTTCTTGAATTGGCACAAAAACTTGAACCGGTTGAATTAACTTAAGGGCAGAAATTGTCTAACCGATATTCAAGATACTGTCATGAGAAAATTCTGGCTTTCGCTTTTTATCTTTTCGAGTCTTCTTGTTTTTGCCCAGGAAGCACACAAAACTCTGGTTTACAAGCTTAATATTATGCAGGATATCACACCTGCAACCAGAAGGCAGGTGAAACAGGCATTTGAAGCTGCCGATAGCCTGAAAGCAGATATTTTCCTGATTCATATGAATACCTATGGAGGAACGGTTGTCGATGCTGATTCGATCCGGACGATGATTCTTCAGAGCAAAATTCCGGTTTATGTTTTTGTTGATAACAATGCTGCTTCAGCGGGTGCCTTAATTTCTGTTGCATGCGATGGTATTTACATGCGGCCCGGTGGAAGTATTGGTGCTGCTACGGTCGTAAATCAGACAGGCGAAGCAATGCCCGATAAATACCAGAGTTACATGCGTTCAACAATGCGTTCAACGGCTGAGGCTCATGGAAAAGATACGATTGTAACAGCTGAAAATGATACAATAATAAAGTGGTTCCGCGATCCGAAAATTGCAGAAGCCATGGTGGATGAAAGCATTTACATCGCCGGAGTTTCAGATTCAGGAAAGGTGTTAACTTTTACTCCAAGCGAAGCCATTGAAAACGGGTACTGTGAAGGTACTGCAGAAAACGTGAACCAGGTGCTCCATCAAATAGGTGTGGATGATTATGAAATAGTTGAATACCAACCTACATGGATTGAAAAGATCATTGGTTTTTTGGTGAATCCCATGGTCTCGGGACTTCTAATAATGGCGATCATTGGCGGAATTTATTTTGAAATGCAATCTCCCGGAATTGGCTTTCCTCTTGGAATAGCGGTTCTGGCTGCGGTCTTGTATTTTGCCCCGCTTTATCTCGAAGGGCTGGCAGCTAACTGGGAAATTATACTTTTTATTTTGGGTTTGATTTTGCTGGCTCTCGAAATTTTTGTGATTCCAGGATTTGGTGTTGCTGGTGTTTCAGGGATTGTCCTGGTTTTCCTGGGATTGGTTCTGAGCCTGATTGGCAATGTAAATTTCAATTTCGAGAATGTGGAATTACGCGGAGTTGGGGTAGCAATTACAACAGTTGTTGTGGGTGTTTTTGGTGGATTTATTTTATCGCTCTACTTGGGTAAGAAGTTGTTCACAGCTCAAAAAGGAATTTTCAAAAATTTTGCATTGAATACTGTCCAACACGTCGATGAGGGCTATGTAAGTGTTGAAACATCGTTGTTTGCTTTGAAAGGGAAAACCGGTGTGGCTCAGACTGTTCTGCGTCCGGGAGGAAAAGTGGTAATTGATCATGAAGTTTATGATGCTGTTGCAGAAACAGGCTTTATTGAAAAAGGGAAAGAAGTGAAAGTGACCCGGGTAGAATCAGCACAGTTGTATGTCGATCTGATTGAAGAGTAAAAGTTTGATCAGCTTTTCCAAAGTTCCAAACTTTGGAAAAGGTAGAAGTACATCCAAATCTTGAAACGTTTTTCTGCAATTCTGTAAGAGTCAGACCACAAAATCTTTGTTCTTTTGAAACAGTTTAAACAACCCGAAAACAGTGTTGTTTTACTAGAAAGCATGTAAGAGTAAAAGATTAGATCTTTTCCAAAGTTTTAAACTTTGGAAAAGTTGCAAATAAGGAGATTAAGTTATGCTGGAGTTTATCGAAAAATATATCAACGAATTGTGGTTCCTGGTGCAGGAAATGGCACCCTGGTTACTTTTAGGTTTGGTTTTTGCCGGATTGTTGAAAGTGTATTTTCCGCAACGGCACATTGATAAGTACCTCGGGAAAAATAATTTTAGATCGGCATTAAATGCTGCCTTACTTGGGATTCCCATGCCACTGTGTTCCTGTGGAGTTATTCCAACAGGAATTTCATTTTATAAAGACGGTGCCTCAAAAGGAGCTACCAATTCATTCCTGATATCTACTCCTCAGACCGGTGTAGATTCCATTTTTGCCACTTACTCGATGTTGGGATGGCCATTTGCTGTGCTACGACCGATTGTAGCTTTTTTTACAGGGATTGCAGGTGGTGTGCTCACCAACTTATTTGTAAAGGAAAAGCCAAAGCCACAAGTTGCATCTCCGTTTGCCAATTTAACGCTCGATGTTCAAAAAGTGCAGGGAACTGAAACCTGTGCGGACGAAAGCTGTGGTTGCCATACTCCCAAAGAAAACGACCACAGACATTCGCTGGTTCGGGCGGCTGATTACGCTTTTGTTGAATTGTTGCAGGATATTGCCAAATGGCTGATTATTGGATTTTTATTGGCCGCACTTATTTCTGTTCTTATTCCAAACGACTTTTTCACCCGTTTCCAGGGCTGGGGGATTTTTGAAATTCTGATTATTTTGGCCGCCTCGGTGCCGATTTATATTTGTGCTACCGGTTCAATTCCTGTTGCTGCCGTTTTGCTGATGAAGGGTGTTTCTCCGGGTGCAGCGTTGGTTTTCCTGATGGCCGGACCTGCTACCAATGTGGCAACTATGACGGTACTTGGTAAAACAATGGGGAGAAAATCATTAATCATATATTTAATCTCTATTACTGGAGGTGCCATCGTTTTTGGGTTACTCACCAACTGGCTCATACCTGCCGATTTCATTCTTAGTAAAATACAACACATTCATGGCGATGGTCACGAACATGAGATGCTTCCTAAATGGTTTCAGTTGTTGTCTGCCATTCTTCTGATTGCTGCTATTCCGGGAGGTTATTTCCTGGAAAAGTTCAAAAAAAGATCAGGCATGAAGAAAATGGAAGGGATTTCAGTTGCAGTTGAGGGAATGACTTGCTCACATTGCGAAGCCAGTGTAAAAAAGAACTTAGAGGATATAAAAGGTATTTCAGAAGTGCTCGCAGACCGCAATACAAATTCGGTGAAAATTATTGGTACGAACTTTAAAATGGATCAGGTAAGAAAAACCATCGAAGAAATTGGTTATAAGTTTATTGGGTAGCTTTCATTCGTTTCGTAATTTTGGGACATGCGTTATCTTTTAACGATATGGCTTTTGTCCCTGGTACTTGTAAGCTGCCATTCCGGAAATAAATCGTCTGAAAAATCAGTTGAACAGATCTCGATTCCTGACATTCCCGAGCGGAGTCAGGCACTTTTTGACGGCAATACCTTAAACAATTGGAAAATCACCAATTTCGGAACACAAGGTCCGGTGCGTGTTTCCGGAGGTAAAATAATAATTGGAATGGGAGAGGGCTGCAGCGGGATTACATGGACTTCAGAGTTTCCGAAAGTAAATTACGAAGTTGGTCTCGAAGCCAGGAAAACAGCCGGAAACGATTTCTTTTGCGGATTAACTTTTCCTGTTCAGGATGATTTTTGTTCACTGATTGTTGGTGGTTGGGGAGGACCGGTTGTTGGTTTAAGCATAATTGATGGTCTGGATGCTTCTGAAAATGAAACTAAAAAATTAAAGCATTTTGAGAAAGATGTCTGGTACAAAGTCAGACTAAAAGTAACTGAAGATAATATTATCGGTTGGGTGGATGATGAAAAGTTGGTTGATTTTACCTGGCAGGGACATCAGATTGGAATTCGTCCCGAAGTTTCTTTATCACGACCATTTGGTGTTTGTACATGGATGACATCTGCAGAAATCAGAAATGTCTGGCTAAAAGAATTTCACAAATAATATTTAATCCTTCATCCTTAATCGTTCATCCTTTCAAAGCGTTGCCCAGATTCGGGCCAGTGAATACCCCGGTGCCTTTAATTCCAGGTCAAGAAAATATCCAAAGGGAGTTTGTGCTGTTTCAAAATCAGCATTTTGCAGGCGTTGTTCTGCCAGGTCGAACAATTCTTTGGTAAATTCAACTGATGCTTTTGATTCAGAAAGGTGAGCAAATGAATGAAGGATGATCCGTGTGCAATTATTTTTTCGTGCGGTCCATTTTAAGTGGTTTACCAGTTTCTTTTCGCGGCTTTTCACGTCTTTTTCTTCGTCACTTTCTTCCACCTGGATAAATGCAAGTATAGAGTTGGTGAAACGGGCTCCTTCTGTAATTTCCTCTGCCGTTTCAAGATTTTTTATGGTGGGTGTGTATGCAAACTCATCCACATACATGACTAAAACCTTCATTTTTTTGAAAGCTAAAGTTAAAGCATTAAATGAATACGGAAAAATCGGTGTTAATTTGCACTCTTTTTTAGAAGTTGTTCTCCCAGATTATTTGTCCATGCTTCAATCCGGTCGATCTGTTCCTGATTTAGCTTTGCACTGGGATGCATAAGAAGATAAGACTTCAAAGGCATTTCTTTATGTTTCGTTTCCCGGCTAATCTTTTCCAAATCTGTAATTTGATCATAAATATCGAGTTTTCCCCATTCAGAGAAATTCAGTTCATGTTTCCCATCCTGAATATGATCATTAATCATCCATGAAACCGGTGAAATATTATGATACCATAAATATCTGGTGTGGTTGGAATGACAATCGTAACAGGAGTTTTTTAAGATGAGCGATACATCATCAGGCACTTGCTGAGCTACTAAAAGATCCTCGGTGGATGTTGTCCCCAGGTTCTTCTTTGGTTGAAAAAACTGGAGAGCAACAAAACCGATCACAAGGACGATTAAAATTACTTTAATAATTTTCTTCATTCTAATTTCCCTTAACGAGGGCTTCTGCTTCTTTTTTTGCCCATTCCATTAATGCAGTACGTTCTTCATCCGTCACATTTTTGTCAGGGAAATGTTCTAAAAACTTTGCAGGAGGCATTTTCCTTTCTTCCAGTTCCTCAGCAATTTTATTATAAGAACTTACCTTTTTCATCATACTGAGTTCATCGAAGGTGCTGAAATTAAGGTCTTCTTTTGCTTTATCGTTTTTTGAATCCGTGTTATGGCAGCCAAAACACTTGTTATCGATGATAGCTTTGATATTTTCAGGCATTTCCAATCCTTTTGTTTTGGCAGGATTATCAGTTGCCACAGCTGAAATTGAAAGTACTAAGAACCCAACCAGCAGAACAAGGAATTCATTTTTTCTCTTCATAAGCATAATTTTTTGAATATTATCGTGTCTTAATAACATTCAAAGTTCAATTTTTGTTGAAATTTTGGTTATGATAATGATCACGAATAAATTTTACGTATTTTTCTCAGGTTTTAAAACCTACGGACAAATGCCAGTCGCTCGGAAATTTTTTTTAATAATTGCTTTATTGCTTTTGGGGTCTTCCTCATTATGGGCTCAGATTTCGCAAGGAGGAGCACCACTGGAAGTCATAACCACCAAAAGCTCGGCAAAGGCACGTATTGATATGCCTGTTTTATCTGCCGAATTTTTAAAAAAGGAGGCTGACGAGTTAAATGCGGGCAACATGTCGTTAAAATCTTTACATTTTGCACATCCGTTTGAGGTTAATTTAAATCCATCCAATTCGGGCCAATGGTATACTACCAACAGCAATTATAATGTATGGAAATTGAGCATTTATTCTGAAGGTGCTTTATCGCTTAACCTGATTTTTGATCACTTTCTGTTACCGGATGGAGCACGACTTTTTTTATATAACGAAGAGGAAGACGTTTTTCTTGGTGCTTACACTTCAGCTAATAATAAAAAAACGGGTAAACTGGCCGTTTCTCCGCTCGCAGGTGATCATCTTACCGTTCAGTATGAAGTTCCTAAAAGCCTTGGTACGCCAAATGATTTTGAGATTATTCGTGTTAACCACGATTTTATTGGGGTAGTAAAATCCGACCGCAGACCATTGGGAAAAACAGCCGGTTCATGTAATGTGGATATTAACTGTGACGTGGCAGATCCGTATCACAAGTTGAAAAATGCGGTGTGCCGTTTATTTGTTGATGGAACAGAATTGTGCAGTGGTACTTTGGTTAATAACACAGCCGAAGATGGAAAGCCATATGTTTTATCGGCTGCGCATTGCTATGATGCGTGGGATTTGGCAGAAGTCACGGTTTATGCATTTAACTACGAAAGTCCTTATTGTGCCCCGCTTGATGGAGACCCTTCCAATTCTATTTCAGGTGCAGAAATGAAAGCAACACACGATAGCCTTGACTTTTCTTTGGTTGAACTCTCTTTGGTTCCGCCGCCATCATTTAGGCCGTATTATGCAGGCTGGAATCATTCTACTATTTTGCCTGATTCCACGGTTAGTATTCATCATCCGCAAGGCGATATTAAAAAAATCTCATTTGATAACGATTCACCGGTAAAGTCCAGCTTTAACAGTGATTATACACCTAATGCTTTCCTGAATATTGTGGCATGGGACGAAGGAGTTACCGAAGCGGGTTCGTCAGGGGGAGGGTTGTACAATACAAAGAACCAGTTAATTGGTACTTTAACCGGAGGTTCAGCCTATTGTGGATACCCCAAAAATGATTTTTATGCCAGTTTCGCTGTGTATTGGGATTCAAAATCGGATTCTACCAGGCAAGTTAAATACTGGCTCGATCCGATAAACTCTGGAATCAGTTATATCGACGGCAAACAATTTTATACCGGCGAAAATTTATGTGACGCTTTTACAAACCTGAATGATTATGATGAGCACACCCTTGTGAAAATTACCTCGGGAGGTTCGTTTGCCGGTTATTGGGGCGGAACAAATACTGTTGGAATTTCTGAGATTGTTGAACGTTTCTCGATAACTGGAAATGAAAGCCTGAAAGGCGTTTCATTAGGGGTAGGTAAAATTGTTAGAAAGTCGGCATCGTTAAGTAAAATTACAGTAAAAGTTTACTCAGGCGAAACTCTTCCCAACCAACTTCTTTATAGCAAGGAAATAGCAATGAATAACCTTGTGGCCAATGCTATGAACTTTGTCGCATTTGATCAGGATGTACAGCCTTCGGGAGATTTTTTTGTAGGTTTCGATTTAAGCAAAGTGCAGGCTGTAGATACTTTTGTAATGTATCAATCGCTCAGGGAAACAGGAGAAACAAACAGTTTTTATTTCAATTTGAATGGAACCTGGACAAATTTTGAGGACAACGACCAGGGAGCTATGTGTAATGTTCTGGAAGTGTTGGCTTGTAATTACAAAGAATCTCCATCAGACAGTCAGGTTGTAAATCTTCCCGAGAATGTTTGGATTTATCCAAACCCGGCAAAGTCGGAACTGACCATAGAATCAGACCAGGTAATTACGGTAGAAACCATTTCGGTATTTAATTTAATCGGACAGGAAATTAATGTGCCTTTGTTGAGCGTTCATGCCAATCAGGTAAAGCTTGACATGTCGGGAAATACGCCTGGAATTTATATTGTACGATTCAATTATAATGACTCATACGTCTCCCGAAAATTCTCG
>DAOPJR010000051.1:13219-24915 GCA_035399765.1 Draconibacterium sp.
ATTATTTTTTTATCCTGATCCAGAACATACACTCCCGGCGTGACTCTGGCATCGTATAAAATCTTAAAACGTGTTTCGTTGTTTTCGTCCCATACATTTATCCAGTCGTATAATTTGTGCTCATTAACAAAATCTTCCCATTCTTCTTTTTTATCCATGGAATAAATGGCAAACACCTCCAGACCTTTGTCTTTGTACTTTTCATAAACCTCGTTATAAAAAGGTGGGATAAAAGCCTTGCAATGTCCGCAGGTAGGCTCGTAAATCAACACAACGGTAAGTTTTGCATCAATCTGATGCAGGTCTACAAATTCTCCGTCAATCGTTTGCATCAACAAATCCGGGGCAGTTTTCCCGATCAGATTGTCTTTGGTAAAAAGAACATTTTCCCTGATTTTTTTGATGGTTTCATCACTTGCCCAAAATGCTTTTCCGTTCAGATAATAATCGTTTGCCAGGTCTACAAAAAGCGCATCCATTCCAAGGAAATTACTGTTTATCGCAGCATTCAGAAAGAAGGATGTAGCAAATTGAAAAATGCGTGGATGGTCTTCAACTTTGTCAAGAAACGCATAAACATAAGGTTTTACAGAATCATACGACGGATATAAAACCTTGTTAAACCAGGTTTCGAGTTTAGGCTTGTAAAGCGGGGTATATAAAAAGCGTTCGTCGGTATAATCGAAGTTATCCCAGAAATGTTCTTTTTGATACTCAAACCGGGCGAGTAGCAGCAGGGAATCATTCTGTTGGATTTCCATCGTGAGGCTTGATAAATCCAGTTGAGGAACTTCGTTTGCTATTAAAAAGCGATATAAAAATGAATCAGGAAGTTTCTTTCCAATTTCTTCCCACTTATCTTTCATTTTCGTATTTAGTTGGCCCATTTCTTTTTCGATCTTTGTTTTTTCATCTCCCCCGGCTGTTTTTAACTGTTCACTTAATTCCTGTCCTTGTTCCCGAATTCCGTCCAGAAAGTTGATATATTCAACAAATTCCTTTGTTTCCTGACAGCCTTCAATTTTCATTTCCTTAGCATCGGTGGTGGCATTGTAAAGTTTGAATTCCTGATCGGCACCAAGTAAAAAATCGAAGTGGTGGTCTTTATCTACCAGTATTTTGTACAAGCCCTGTGGAAGCAGTGTATCTCCTTTTAGTACACCAAATCCTTTATTGTTCAGGTGTACGGTGTCGGCTGAATAAATCTTATCCAAATAATGATAAGCCAGTGTGATGGTTTTATTTTCGTGTCCCGGCAACTCCAGTTCAATACGATAACCTTGCGCAAATAGTAATATTGGTAGATTTACAAAAAAGAGTAAAAGATATTTAGTCATAACAAAAATTTACCATTTAAAAGTAAAATATATTCAACCATTTATAGTTTTCACAAAAATAGAATTCATTCTGTTTTATGAAGTGTCTTTTTGTAATTACATTCAACGTCTAAAACTGAACTATGTTGTCGATTAGTATTCCCGTATTCAATATTAAGATTGATAATTTGGTACTGGCTCTGCACCAACAGGCTGAAAAGCTCAATATACCTTTTGAAATACGAGTATACGATGACAACTCTAAGGCTACTGTTAAGCAACATAACCGAAGATTAAAAGAAATAAAAAACGTTGTTTATGTAGAGTTAGAGGAAAATGTGGGGAGGGCAGCCATTCGAAATAAAATGGGATTTGATTCCCGGTTTGAATGGCTTCTTTTTATTGATGCCGATTCACGGATCAATCATGAAAATTATCTTGAAAATTATATTAAAAGTCAGCAAAATAACCTTGTAGTATGTGGTGGTACATCTTATTCGGATGAAAAGCCATATGATCAGAATTTATTGCGCTGGAAATACGGTACCGTGCGTGAATCGATTTCTGCAGATTTAAGAAACAAACAGAAAGGGTTTATTATTACCTCCAACAATTTTATGATTGAAAAGAACGTCTTCAAAAAGATTCATTTTCGGGAAGAGATTCGGGAGTATGGGCACGAAGACACACTTTTGGGATATGATTTATTCAAAAATGAAATTAAGATTGTTCACATAGATAATCCGTTGGAGCATACCGGTTTGGAAGATGCTGTGACTTTCCTTGAGAAATCAAAATCAGCCCTTATTAATTTGTTGTTTATTTCTGAAAAAATGTTTGCTGATACTGAAGAGTTTAATGTGCAGATTCCCTTTTTATACCGGTATAAGAAAATTACCCGGTTTATTTCGCCATTCTTTTTTCGGTTCTTTTTTAAATTATTTGGTGCCGTATTGGAGAAGAATCTGAAAGGAAAACATCCTTCCCTGTTTTTATTCGACGTTTATAAGGTTTTTTATTATTCTACCATAAAAAAACCGTGAACAGAATTCTGCCCACGGTTCGGATTTACAGATATTGTGCTTAATATCTCAGTTTTATTTCTCCGTAGCGACTCTTGATGTATACTTTGCCACCATCGCCGGTACCAACTTTACCTTTAATGGTGCGCGAATTGTTTTCCTTAATCCGGTCACCGGAGAATTCTTCTTCGGGATAATCTATTCCGCAGTATTCGCAACTGGCATCAATGGAGTAAGAAGCATCACCAAGTCCCAAGGCAATCTGTCCGTAGCTGTTGGTGATATTAATTGATTCAAAACCAGCCACCACTTCTTCTACTTTCACGCCACCGTAACCCGATTCAATTTTCAGATTTTTGGAAAGGCGTTCTATTTTCATATTGCTGTATTTGAAGTTAGCTTCCAACGATTCAACATTACCCAGGTTGAATTTATCGTATTTCGAATCAATCACCATCTTCCCGGCTTCTTCAACTTCAAGTGATGAATATTTTGATTCCAGGTTCAGGCTGTTCAACTCATCAATGGTCATGGGCGAGTAACTAACATCCACATTAATATCTGAAGCTTTACCAATGGTTGCGTTGCCGTATGCCAGTTCTACTGACAGATTTCCTCCGGCAGGTGTAAGCAATTCGCTGGCAGTGAAATTGCCGTACTTGATCTCGAAATCACCGTTGCCAGTCAGCTTGTTTACAATCGTGTTTC
Organism: Draconibacterium sp.; assembly: GCA_035399765.1. GTDB lineage: Bacteria > Bacteroidota > Bacteroidia > Bacteroidales > Prolixibacteraceae > Draconibacterium. The sequence goes on from DAOPJR010000051.1 coordinate 16,266, forward strand.
CGTATTTATTTTCGATTACCAGATTTTTGTCCGATGGTATATTTACCACGTAATCGATGCTAAAACGTTTCTGGCTTTTAAAATCCGAATCGATATTCGTTTCGGCACTAACGGTACTTCCGCTTTTGCTGAATTTCACTTCGATCAGGTTGAGCAATTCATCTGTTTTTTTCTCGTTAGCTCCTTCAACAGTTATTTTTACGTCGATGGTTACTTCGCTACCGCCGTCATTGTTGATCTTGATTTCTCCAAACTTGTTGGATATCTCCATTGTTGATACCTCGCTTACAGCCCACGATTCGTGGTATTCTTTTACTTTTTCTTCTGCCTTAACCCATCCTGAGGTTAGCAAACTCATTACCAAGAGGGCGGCAAATAATTTAAATGTTTTCATAGTGGTTATTTTTTTGTTGTTTGACTTCTTCTAATTTGTTTACTATCATGGTAATCACGCTAAGTTTTACCTGGTAGAACTCAAGCATGGCATTGATAACTCTTTCGTCGTTTGGATTAGCTGCCAGATCTTGCTGAAGGTTTTTGTACATGTTTTCAAAATCCTTCAATTCGTCGTTCATCATGGCTTGTTCATCCTCTGAAATCAGTCCTGCGTTGCTTAATTTGTTCCACTGGTCTAACCCGGTGTTGATGGAAGTGGTATAGTAGAATTCTACTTCTTTGTATTCGGGAGAAAGAGATGCCAGCGAAATATTGGTATTTTCAGTTTTATTTAAAACCAAACCAGCCAATCCTTTAGTTTCAGGAGAAAAATAGATGCTAATCTGATTGGTTGCCAGCATAACAAAAATGACCACAGCCGCAATTTTCAGAACTCCTTTCCAGGTAATACTCCTGCCTTTACTCTCCGCATTTAGTTTCTTTTCGAAACGTTCGAAATGTCCATCCAGGGGTTCGTTGTCGTTCAACGCTTCCATGTTTTTCAGAATCATTTCTTCTATGTAATCTTTTTCTTTCATCCTAAATTCCTCCTCTAATTGTACGAGAACACTTCTTTTCCCTTTAATAGTTCTCTTAGTTTGTTTTTCGCCCTCAGTAGCTGTGTTCGCGACGCCGAGTTTGATATTCCCAGTATCTGGCTGATCTCTTCGTGATCGTAACCTTCAATCAGGTAAAGACTGAGAACGATACGATAACCGTCTGAAAGTTGCTGTATTGCATTTTGTAAAATTTTTGCGTCCAGCTCTTTTACCGGCATGTGGTAATCTTCTATTTCGGTGGTTCGTTCGTTTATTTCTTCAAACTTTACCTTTCTTTTTTTCAAAACATCCAATGAACGATTTACAACGATTTTCTTTAGCCACGCTCCAAAACTTACTTCACCCCGATATGACTTTATATTTTTGAATGCACTCAGAAAAGATTCCTGCATTACGTCTTCAGCTTCTTCGATATCGTTCACAATTCTCAGGCTTACGCTGTACATTGGTTTGTAATACAGCTTGTACAACTGGAACTGTGCTTTTTGATCTCCTTCGCTGCAGCGGTCGATGATATCCTGATGTATGTTCTTGTAAAGCGTGTTCACACTTTTAATTTTCTGAATCAATGACGATATGAAAATACTGATGTTGCATACGAAAGAAAATTATTTTTCGTTTTTGAGTATTTTATTGCAAAAAGAGTGAAGCAGATGGATGTCGTCGTTGCCAAGAAAGTTCAAACGCTCAAAAAAACGGGGATAAATATTGGTGTTCTTGTTAAATCCAACTTTTTGCAGTACCAAGGTTGCTTTTTCTTTCAGAGCCGCAAAACTTTCTGAATTAATTTCTTCAGTTCTACTGTTTGTATAAGTGATTTTTGAAAGTTCGTAAGCATACAACATGATTGCCTGTGCCAGGTTGAGAGAAGGGTAAGATGTTTTGAGAGGAACAGTTGTTACCAAATCACAGAACCGAAGCTCATCATTTGTCAGACCCGATTCTTCCCGGCCAAAAACAAGGGCAACTTTATTGATATTTTTTTCTTTTTCAGAAAGTAATACGGGTAAATCGGGGAGTGAAAAATAGTCGTTTTTTACCGAACGTCTTTTCGCTGTTGTTCCAATTACGTAATCGAAACCGGACAATGCACTTTTAAGATCATTAAACACTTTGGCTTCTTCCAGGATATCGTTTGATGCATGTGCCAGCCAGCGTGCCGGGTCACTTAAGTAATTGCATGGATTAATTAAAACCAATTCTGAAAACCCCATTGTTTTTAATGCGCGGGCAGCGGCGCCTACATTTTCAGGTACGGCAGGTTCAACAAGTATAAAAGAAATTTGCATCCGTTCAATAATAAGTACTGAACGAAAATAATTCTTTTACAAGGAATTGTAGTACTCAACCAGCTTTTTTAGTTCGTCCTCTTTCTTTACATTGATTTTATTCTTTTTGATAAAAGCTTCCATCTCATTTTTATGTTCGGGAAATGATTCAACTAACTCTTTTTTGTTTCCGCATGAAACGGCCGGTTCCATTCCGAAACGCAGGTAATAATTGTCTGCTTTTCGAATGAATTTTGCAGGTTCAGCATCTTTATACGGTTGCGGGGCTTTTGCCTGATGAAATTCAACATCCGGACGTGCATATAAACTGGCTTTTCCTTTCAGCAGAATTTCAAAGAATCCTTTTTTTACTTTCTTCGCAACTTCAAATGGAATATATTCCATCGTGTAATTTCCAAATGTCACTTTCTCAACTACTTCAGGAGCATCGAGTGCAGCAACCTTCTTATCTTCAGTTTCAAATTCAATTTCGTCGTTGTAAATATTGTAACGAAGGGGAATATCTGCATACTGCGTTTTTGAAAGCGTATAAATGGAACCTTTGATAAACTCGTCATTCAGGTAAGGCGACCCTTGAATATCTTTTTCTGTTAACACATTCCGATATTCTCCTGTAGCAACCCTATTGGAACGATAGAACTCATAAGCATTCCTTAGGGTATAATCAACCTGTGCTTTTGCAAATAATGCGGAAGATAAAACAAGTACTAAAAATATTACAAATTTCTGCATGGCTTATTTTCTTTAACGTTTTACAAATGAATGTTTTAATTTAATAAAAAATTACATACCGCGATTATCATCAATCTGTAAAGCATATTTTGCAATAGCAGTGGCATGAATTTCCAACGTGCTGAACAAGGGAAGTTGATAATCTCCGGCTTTGATCAATAACGGAATTTCTGTACAACCAAGGATCATTCCCTGTGCTCCCTGTGCTTTTAATTTATCCATGATCCGGATAAATCCGGCTTTTGTTTCAGGAAGGAATTTCTCTTTAAGCAGTTCGTTCATAATCGAACTATGGATAAATTCACGGTCGCTTTTTTCTGGTGTGATCACTTCAATTCCTTTCAAAGCGAGACGTTGTTTGTAGAAGTCAAGTTCCATAGTTTCCATAGTTCCCAACAATCCAACCTTTTTTAGTTGTTGACTTTTAATCGCTTCACCGGTTGCATCTGCAATATGGACGAAAGGCAACTTAATTTCTTTTGTGAGTTGGTCGAATGTAAAGTGGATAGTGTTGGCACATAAAGCAATAAAATTAACCCCGGCTTTTTCGAGCTTTTTAGCAGCCTGCTGAATGATTCTGAAAACTCCTTCACGGTCATTTTTTTGGTTGCAGGCATAAATATCGCCATAATTTACAGATACCAGAACAATGCGTGGAAATTGCAATCCTCCCAGTTCTGAATTTACGGCTTCATTTATTAATTTGTAGTATTCCTGGGTTGAAACCCAACCAGTGCCACCGATTAATCCTATTGTTTTCATAATTCTAACTTTGTCAGCTTAAAAGTGGCAAATTAAAACCGAACCTGAAAATGGAATATTCTTAATTTTGCAGCAGATGAATAGAGTACAACAATCAGAGCTTCTTTTACCCGTCGGGAACCCTGAATCGTTCTATGCCGCATTACAGGGAGGAGCTGATGCTGTATACCTGGGACTTCAGCAATTTAATGCACGTGGACGTGCAAAGAATTTTACAGTTAACCAGTTACCTGTGATTGTTGAGAAAGCTCACGAACAGGGAATAAAAGTTTACATCACCCTGAATACGGTAATCAAAAACATAGAGTTGCCCGAATTACTGGATTACCTTCAGATTCTGGATCAGGCTGAAATCGATGGAATTATAATTCAGGATTGGGGCGTTTATTATCTTGCTCATAGGTATTTTCCAAATTTGGTTTTACACGCCAGCACCCAAATGGGAAACCATAACTCAGTTGGAACAGAGTTTAGCAGGAAAAGAGGATTTAAACGTGTGGTACTTGCCCGAGAATTGACTTTTAAAGAACTGGAAGTAATTTGCTCGAATACCAAAATTGAAACAGAAGTTTTTATTCATGGAGCGCTGTGTTATTCATTCTCAGGAATGTGTCTGTACAGCAGTTATGTTGGTGGGAGAGGAGCCAACCGTGGTTTGTGCGCCCAGCCCTGTCGGAGGGCATTTCGAAGTTCTGATAAATCACAGTTTATTTTTAACCTGAAAGACAATCAACAGATCGGTTTGATTGGAAAATTACAAAAGATTGGAGTTACGAGCCTGAAAGTAGAAGGCCGGATGAAATCGGGAGAATACACTTACAAGGTGGCATCAGCTTATCGCTTGGCATTATCGGATTCCCGGGAAACAGATGCGGCAAAACAATTGTTGGAAATGGACTTTGGACGTGAAAAAACCGCTTATTTTTTAGGTAATGACGTAAAATCAGCTATTTCAGAAAAAACAGTGGCCGGTGTTTGGTTGGGCAAGGTAAAACAAGTTCAGGGAACAAAGGTTTGGTTTTCCTCCAAAATGAAGCCGGAACAAGGTTTTCGACTTCGTTTTCACTATCCGGGCTCGGATAAACAAAATACAATCAGGGTGGATAAACTTCACCATGAAAATGGTTTGTACATCATTCAGAGTTCAGAAATTCAGATTAGAAATAACAGCGAAGTATATTTAGCTGGCCTGAATGAGCTTAAGTTTCCTTCGCGAATTGAAGAAAGAAAGCAAACAAAATATCAGCTGCTAAAAGTTCAGGTGAAACAAAGTATCTTGACCCAACTGAGGAGTAAGATGAAGCCTGGTAAAGAAGAATATTATTTCCGTATCCAAACGATGGAATGGCTTCCGTTTATGAATCCCGACCAATTTGATGGTCTATTTCTCGCATTCTCAAAAATAACCTGGAGCCGTTTTGATTTTCAAAATGCTTTCATTCAGAAAAATAAAGAGAAGATTTTTGTTGAGTTACCCCGCTTTATCAGCGAACCCAATATTGAATTTTACAGAATTCTAACTCAAAAATTATTCGAAGCTGGAATCCATAACTTTGTGTTGAGCCATCTTTCTCAAAAGAAAATTGTCCCAAAATATTGTCGTTTGTTTACCAACGAGAATGTATATGTTTTTAACGATGCCGCAGTGAAGTGTTTGCAGGAAAATGGAATTGAGCATTTTGTTTATCCTCAGGAAATTGATTTCAATACTATATTTTCAATGTCAGGAAAAGGAGGGGTTGTTCCGGTTTATTTCTATCCTGAATTATTTTATTCACGAATGCCTGTTTGGTTACCAGAAGGGGAAGATCTGACTGATTCAATGAATATTCGTTTGCGTCGCTTCCGGAGGAACGGAATAACTTCAGTTATTCCTACAATTCCGGTTTCAATTAGCCAATCAAAAAACAAATTAGTGGCGCAGGGATTTTCACGTTTTCTGATTGATTTAAGTTACGAATCCGTATCGAAAAACCGGATTAAAACCATTAAAAGCAGGGTTGTTAAATCAGAACAAATTCAGCCTTCAACTACTTTTAATTTCAACAAAGGATTGCAATAAAAAAAGCAAGCCTTTTGAGCCTGCTTTCTATATTTTAGTTGTATTCAATTTTATTCGTCGTTCATCGATACAAGGAATTCTTCGATACTTCCTGCACGCATTAGGCGAGTTTTCATAAACTCCATTGCTTCGAGCGAGTTCATATCGCCCAGGTAATTGCGCAAAATCCAAAGTTTGTTGAGAACATCAGGTGAAAACAAGAGGTCTTCCCGACGTGTACTTGAAGTTGGAATATCGACCGATGGGAAAATACGTTTGTTCGACAATTTGCGGTCGAGTTGCAATTCCATATTACCTGTTCCTTTAAATTCTTCGAAAATTACTTCATCCATTTTCGATCCGGTTTCAGTTAATGCGGTAGAAAGAATGGTAAGCGAACCACCTTCTTCAATGTTACGGGCTGCACCGAAGAAACGTTTTGGCTTGTGCAGTGCATTGGCATCCACACCACCCGACAGTACTTTACCAGATGCCGGTTGAACGGTGTTGTAAGCACGTGCCAAACGAGTGATAGAGTCGAGTAAAATTACTACGTCGTGACCACATTCTACCAAACGTTTTGCTTTTTCCAAAACGATGTTGGCAACCTTCACGTGTTTTTCTGCGGGTTCATCAAAAGTAGATGAAATAACTTCTGCATTCACACTGCGGGCCATGTCGGTTACCTCTTCCGGACGTTCATCGATCAAAAGAACGATCATGTAAACTTCCGGGTGATTTGCTGCAATGGCATTGGCAATTTCTTTCAGTAAAACAGTTTTACCCGTTTTGGGCTGAGCCACAATTAAACCGCGCTGGCCTTTACCAATAGGAGCAAACATGTCAACAATACGGGTTGAGATGTTATCGTGTCCATTTCCTGTCAGATTGAATTTTTCATCAGGGAAAAGTGGTGTTAAGTGATCAAATGGCACACGGTCACGAACGTAATCGGGACTTCTCCCGTTAATTTCCATAACCTTGATCAGCGGGAAATATTTTTCTCCTTCTTTCGGAGGACGAACGGTTCCTTTTACAGTATCACCGGTTTTTAACCCAAATAATTTAATCTGTGACTGTGAAACATAAATGTCGTCAGGCGAGTTCAGGTAATTGTAATCTGATGAGCGCAGGAAACCATAACCATCCTGTAAAATTTCCAGAACACCAATGTTGGTAATAATTCCTTCAAATTCAAACTGCTTTGAACGATGACGGTTATTATTCTGGTTTTGATTTGGATTGTTGTTTTGCTGATTATTTTGTTGGTTATTCTGCTGATTTTCGTTTTTGTGTGGACGGTGCTTATGCTCGTGTTGTTTCTGAACAGGTTGCTGTTGCTGGGGCTTGTTCTCAGCACTTTGTCCTTTTTCTTCGTCTATAGGAGATTTTTTTTGTGCAACAGGTTGTTGAGCTTTCGCTTCCACAGAGCTTGCTTCCGGCTTTTTTTCAGGTTGCTGAGCTGGTTTATTCTCTATTGGCTTTTGATCCTGCTTATCACGATTAAAACCTTTAATAATGGCTTTTATCTGATCCTGACGTGACTGAGCATTGTCCAGCGCTTCTTTTTTTTGCTGATCAGGACGGTTCTGCTGCTCGTGTTTTTTCTTCGGGCCAGCACCTACTTTTTCGCGTGTTACAGTTTCAATGCGCTGGCGTGGACGTTTTCCGCGTCGCTGATCATCATCGGTGTTTTCGGTTTGTTCAGGTTCTTTTTTTCGAAACCCGAGAAAACTCCCTTTTTGTTCTTTTGGATTTTGTTTTGGTTCTTTCTTTTCGGCCTCTTTAATAGCCTGTGTGTCTAAAATCTTATAGATAAGATCTTGCTTTTTATAGGAATCAACACGTTTGATATCCAGTTCTTTAGCTATATCCTTCAACTCAGGAAGGAGCTTCTTATTCAATTCTAAAATGTCGTACATATACTAAGATTATATCTTTTTCCCGATTAATAATTGCTTTGAAAAACGATTGGAACAAATTACGAGGGGAGTGATTTTTGTAAAATCGTCTGCAATTATAAATAATTACTGTTTACAAAACAAAATTATAGTCTTCTTTTTTGCTTTTTGTCTTTAATCTAAAATTATTTGAACGCTATTGTTGCGCAATTTTTTAATATATACTTAAAAGGATGTGCTGTTGAACTTTAGACAATTACTTCATATACGTTTGAAACGTCAAAAAGTTCAATTTATTGAAAAAAGGTATAATTACTGATTGATGATTCTCTTATTTTATTTGGTTGCAATAACCCGGATAACAGAAGCTTTTCCATTATGAAAGAAACCTTCAAGAAGTTCAGTATCTGTTTTTTCGATTTGAAGGTCACTAAAATCAGCAAAATCATTTTTCATGTCTTCCACTGAATATAACATATCCGGACTCTTGGGCCCGCCGGATTCTCTGAAGATCTGCTCTTTGGAAAAACTTTCCATAATAAGTTTTCCTCCGGGTTTTAGAAACGATGCCAGTTTATGATGGTATTCCGCACGTTTATTCTTATGAATATGAGCAAATACCAGAACTACGCAGTCAAAACTTTCTTTAGCAAACGACACGGTTTCATAACCGTCAATCAGATATTGAATATTAACATTATGTTTTGCAGCTAGCTGTAAAGCTTTTTTTCTTCCTTCGGTGCTTAAATCAAAAGCTGTTACCTGCCATCCAAGCGATGCGGCATAAACAGCATTTCGGCCTTCTCCTTCTGCCGGGAACAAAATTTTACCGGGCTTGAGTTTTACTAATTGCTGATGTATAAATGCATTCGGTTCTTCTCCGTAGGCAAATTCCTCAGAGCTGTATCTTTCGTTCCAGAAATCGTTCAT
>DAOPJR010000052.1:0-24646 GCA_035399765.1 Draconibacterium sp.
CCTTGCGGGTACTGAACTTTCAGCGAAACTACACTTACTCCCTGAACAGACTTGCATTTTTCATTGAGTAACTGAATGGCATCCGGTTTATTGTTTTCAATCCCGATGACAGCTTTATCCACGTTCATTGCTTTCATCAGCAACTGGATACCAACCATGATCTCGTCGGCTTTTTCAAGCATCAACCGGTGGTCGGAAGTTAAATAAGGTTCGCATTCCACACCATTGATTAAAAGCACTTCCGCTTTCATTCCTTTTGGTGGAACCAGTTTCACGTGAGTAGGGAAGGTGGCACCTCCCAAACCTACAATTCCGGCTTCGTGAATGCGTTTTACGATTTCTTCTCCTGTCAGGCTAATTTCCTTATTGAGATCTGCTGAACGATCAATGGTTTCCAGCCATTCGTCTCCGTCAACATCAATAAAAATCCCTTGTTTTGGATACCCAGAGCTGTCAGCAGAAAAATCAACCTTTTTCACCGTTCCCGAAACCGAAGAGTGAATATTGGTAGATACAAAACTGCTGCTTTGAGCTATTACCTGGCCTACTTTTACCACATCGCCTTTTTTTACCACCGGACTTGCCGGCGCTCCAATGTGCATGGCAACCGGAATAAATACGCTTTGCGGAATAGCCAGAACTTCGATCTTCTGATCTTTCGATAACTTATTTTCGGGAGGATGTACTCCGCCTATTTTGAACGTTTTTAACATCCTGTATTATTTTGCTGTTTCAACTTCAACTTCTGGTTTGATTTTGCGTGGAGGAAAATTGAATTCCTGGATCGAGTTGGTTGGACAAACTGCCACGCATTTACGGCAAAGTTTACATTTGTCGCTGTCGATGTAGGCCAGGTTGTTCTCCAGTGTAATGGCATCGAACGGACACTCTTTCACGCACTTTCCACAACCAATACAGGCAACCGAGCAAGCTTTTCGCGCAACTCCACCTTTGTCTTCGTTACGACATGATACCACCACTTTACGGTCTTTTGGCATTTTCTTCCGAAGTTCGATGAGATTTTTCGGACAGGCGTCTACGCAGGCACCACAAGCCACACATTTTTCATCGATGATCATAGGAACACCAAGGTTAGCTCTTAAATCGATGGCATCAAAATCACAGGCATCATAGCAATCGCCGTAGCCAAGGCATCCGAATTGGCAATCGGTTTCACCACTATAAATGGAAGAAGCAATAGCACATGTTGTTGCTCCGTCGAATGTGCTGGTTTTCGGACGGTTGTCACAAGTTCCGTTACAACGGATATATGCGACTCTTGGATCCTTTTTAATCGCTTCCATTCCTAGTGTTTGTGCAACATTGGCCATGGTTTCATTTCCACCGACCGGACAGTTTAGGTCTCCCAACTCACTGGCTTTAACACAGGCTTCGGCAAAGGCACGGCAGCCTGCAAAACCACAACCGCCACAATTGGCTCCAGGAAGTGTACCTTCTACTTCATCGATCCTGGGATCTTCAAAAACCTTGAATTTTTGTGCCACAAAGTAAAGGATGATAGCTGAAGCTGCTCCAATTACTACAAGGGTGACAATAGTATATATAACAGTAATACTCATAGGTTAATTGATTTCTTCAAGTTCGAATTTGAATATTTTTTTTAAATGATGTCGCAAAAAATATAATGCTGTATAATATGGTATAAGAATACCCAACGCAAAAAGGCCTGATTTTAATTCATTTGCAGTAAATTGTGTGGCAATAATTAGTGTGGCTAATACCAGTAAAAACGGAACGAGATAGCCCCAGGCAAGTGCTGCAAAGCCTTTCGATTCTTTGAAAATGATGGTTACTTCTTCACCAACATGGTAGGTTCCCCTAAAATCACTGATCTCGATTTCTTTATCCTGAAAATCTGAAACGGTACAGGCTCCTTGTGCGTGACAGGTTGAACAAGCTGACTGGCTAATGATATTAACGATTAACTTTCTGTTATTCACCTCCTTCACAAAACCTCTATGTCTAATATCTGTTTCCGTAGCTGTAATTTTTGCTATTTAGAGATGGCAAATTTAGATATTAATTCAAATCTGGATGTGTCAAAAAATCAATTTTTCTGAAAATGGCTCAATTTATAGTCAGTCTAATTTAGTTTATTTTTCTGCTTCCCGAGTTCAATTTCTTGAAACGATTAATTCTTAAGTATTTTCGTTATGAATGATTTAAAAAATCGTTCTCAATTTTGCTTATTACACAAAATAGTACACCATACATCATCGTTATTATTTTTACTTTTAGATGTTAAATCCATCATTAAAATCAAAAAAACGTGAATCGTAAACTCTTCTCCCTTCACCTGATTTTGGCGGTCCTGCTTTTTTCCTGCCATCAAGACAAACAGAAATCGAATGAAAGTGCTGCATTTGCAAGTTATATACAGGCTTTTACCAGCGGAGTGGTTTCTGTTGAATCGAACATAGCTGTTTATCTGACAAATCCTTTAGCACCTGAAGATATTGCGGGTAAAAAGTTATTCAGATTTAATCCGGTAATTGATGGCAAAACGGTACTGGTCAGCGACCGGATCATCGAATTTCAACCCTTGAAACCATTAAAACCCGGGACCGAATATTCTGTGGATTTTGAGTTGGGCGAAATTCTAAATGTGGATAAAACATTGCAAACACTACATTTTTTATTTTCAACTATCTCTCCTTCTTTCTCTGTTGAATTGGGTGGGCTTAAGAATTACGGGATGTTACAGCCCGATCAGATGCAGTTTAACGGAACCCTTCTGACAGCTGATGTAATGGAGTCGGAAGTGGTTGAGGAATTGCTTCATGCATCATTCGAAGGGAAAGAGATAAAATTAAACTGGGATCATGCCGCCAATAGCAGAAAACATAATTTTACGATTGACAGTTTGCAGCGTTTTCCGGAAAAATCAGCCGTATTGAAATTAGCGTGGAACGGTAAAGTTGCCGGAATCAATGAGGAAGGTGAGAAAACAATTGAAGTGCCCGCACAAAACAGCTTCTCGATACTGGATGCAAAAGTTGTGAATCAACCCGCACAACATGTCGAGATTCGTTTTTCCGATCCCCTGTTGCGCGACCAGGATCTTTCCGGTTTAGTAAGTCTAACTGACGGGAATGAATTGCGGCTTGAGATAGACAATAACCTGATAAAGTGCTGGCCTGCTGTTGAACTGACAGGGGAGAAGCAGTTGCAGGTATTCCAGGGCATTAAAAATATTAGTTATCACAGTTTAAAAAACGATGAGAATTTTCTTTTACAATTCAGTACCCTGAAACCTGCTATCCGGCTCATCGGAAAAGGAGTGATCGTTCCGCAAAATGCCAGTCTCGAAATGCCTTTTGAAGCGGTAAGTCTGAGTGCGATGGAAGTGCATGTCGTTCAGGTTTACCAGAATAATATACTTGCATTTTTCCAGGAGAATCAAATGAATGGCGGTTATGAACTAAGAAAAGTAGGACGTCTGGTTTATCAGGGAAAAATCGACCTGAACCGGGGAAATCCGGAAGATTTGAGGCGTTGGAATACATACAAAATTGATCTTTCAAAACTTTTTAAAATTGAACAGGGTGCCATTTACCGGGTCGAACTCAGGATGAAAAAGGAGTATTCGGTGTATTCGTGCGGAGGAGAAAACGTAGAGGAGAAAACTTCAGCACCTGAACTGAATCCTGAGGAAGCCTACCAAACCGAGTGGGATAATTCAGACTGGTATTCAACCTATTATTACCCGGATGGCTACAACTGGCGCGAACGTGATAATCCGTGTCATGTTTCCTATTTTAACTCCGATCGTTTTGTTTCGCGGAACATTTTTGCATCCGATCTGGGGATAATTTCCAAAGAAGGCAGCGACCATAAATTACACTTTATAGTTACCAGCCTCACAACTACACAGCCTGAGCAGGGTGTAAAGCTTAGTTTGTACAATTATCAGAATCAGTTGATTGATGAACTGGAAACCGGCAACGATGGATTTGCAAGTATTCAGCTAAAAAAGAAACCGTATTTGCTAGTGGCTCAAAAGGGTTCGCAATTTGGTTATCTCCGTCTCGATGATGGCAGTGCATTGTCAACCAGTAATTTTAATGTGGCAGGGGCCGTGGTGCAGGAAGGTGTGAAAGGTTTTATTTACGGCGAACGCGGAGTCTGGAGGCCGGGTGATACTTTGTTTCTCAACTTTATACTGAAGAAAGAAAGCGACAATTTCCCTGAAGATTACCCGGTGATTTTTCAGCTTAAAAATCCAAACGGGCAGATTGTTGAACGTCAGGTTCACACCGAGAATACAAACGGTTTTTACAGTTTTCAGCCCAAAACCAATGCCGAAGCACCAACGGGTAACTGGACAGTTGAAGCCCACGTTGGAAGCGCTGTATTCAGCAAGCGTGTAAAAATTGAGACCGTAAAACCCAATCGTTTGAAAGTACAGTTTACATTGCCCGGCGAAGTACTGACCACTTCCGATCGTTCGGTAAAAATAAAGGCAAGCTGGTTACACGGAGCACCAGCTAAATCACTTAAAACCAAAGTCGACGTTCTTTTTGCGAAAGACAAAACGACTTTCAAAGGCTACGAGAAGTTTTCATTTATCAACCCGGCCAGCTATTTTGCGCCCGAAGAACAAACGATTTTTGATGATCGTTTAAGTGCCGATGGCGAGGCCACAATACCACTCACGTTCCAATCGTTGAGCAACGCGCCCGGCATGTTGAAACTCTGGTTTACAACGCGGGTTTTCGAAGAAGGAGGCGATCTCAGTATCAATGTTACGCCGGCCAAATATGCGCCTTTCAAACGTTTTGTAGGGGTTAAAATGCCCGATTCGGAAGATAGCTGGTACAAAACCGATACAGATTATCTGCCTGAAATTGTTTTGGTTAACGATGAAGGAAAACCAGTTTCGGGAGGAGAATTAGAGGCACGACTTTATAAGATCGACTGGCGCTGGTGGTGGGAGTCAGGCGATGAAAACCTGGCACATTATGTTTCGGGAAATTATTACGAACCGGTTCAGAAATGGAAAATTGAGAATGCTTCTCAACTGAATAAATTAAAACTGAATGTGAAATACCGTAGCTGGCAGGACAATGGCCGGTACTTTTTATATGTGAAAGATACCGAAGGTGGCCACGCTGCGGGACTGACGTTTTACATGTCGAAATGGGGAGGCTGGCGCTCGGACGATGCTCCGGATGCTGCTACTATTCTGACACTTCAAACCGATAAGGAAAAATACAAAGTTGGCGATCAGATTGAAGTGCGGATTCCATCTTCGAAAAAAGGGAAAGCACTGGTGAGTATCGAAAACGGGACTGAAGTTGCTGATCTGTTTTGGGTGAACACGGAAGAAACGCAAACTACCTTTTATCTGGAAGCAAAACCAGAAATGGCGCCTAACTTCTTTGTTCATGTTAGTCTGATTCAACCCTATGGACAAACCGAGAACGATGCACCACTTCGCTTGTACGGTGTGATCCCGGTTCTGGTGGAAGATCCTTCAACCAGATTAAAACCAAAAATTGATGCGCCAAAAGAAATCGAGCCGGAAAAGGAATTTACAGTGAAGGTTTCGGAAGAAAACAGACGGAAAATGACTTACACGCTGGCCATTGTAGATGAAGGATTGCTGGGATTGACCAATTTCAGGACACCTTCGCCACACGCAGTTTTTTATGCCCGCGAAGCACTCGGTGTGAAAACATGGGACTTGTACGACGATGTGGCAGGTGCTTACGGGGCACGGCTCGAAAAAGCCTTTGCTGTTGGGGGTGACGACGAAATGCAGAATGCCGGGAAAAAGGAAGTGAACCGTTTTAAACCCGTGGTTTTGTATACCGGTCCTTTTACGGTTGAAAAGGGAAAATCGAATGAACATCGCTTTACCATGCCCAATTACATTGGCTCGGTCAGGATGATGGTGGTAGCTGCTGATGACGCTGCTTTTGGAGATACCGAAACCGAGGTGCCGGTGAGAAAAGGACTGATGTTGCTGGCTACTTTGCCACGCGTGCTTGCCCCGGGAGAAACGGTGAAATTGCCTGTGGATGTTTTTGCGATGAAAGAAGAGGTAAGAAATGTTCAGATATCAGTAGAATCAAATAATCTGCTGGAAATTACAGGTGATGAAACCCAAAGCTTGCAGTTTGAAACTACGGGTGAAAAGATGGCCTATTTCAACCTGAAAGTAAACGAAAATACGGGTGTGGCGAAAGTAAAAATCAAAGCCAAAAGCGGCAGTGAAACGGCTACTTACGACGTTGAACTTGAAGTTCGGAATCCGAATTCTTCCGTCATAAAAGAAGATTCAAAAATAGTGGAAGCCGGTAGTGAATGGCAAACAACACTTACTGCGCCGGGACAAACAGACGGGCAGGAAGCATGGGTAGAAATCTCCGCATTCCCGTCGCTGGATGTTTCGAAACAGCTCGATTACCTGATCACTTATCCGCACGGTTGCATCGAGCAGGTTACTTCGGCAGCTTTCCCGCAGCTTTTCCTGGGCAAACTGATGGAACTTACAAACGATCAGAAACTGGATACGGAAGACAATGTAAAAATAGCATTGAACAAGTTGATTTCCTATCAGACTTCGGATGGTGGCTTTGCTTACTGGCCGGGTGGTCGCAGTGCCAACGAGTGGGGAACCTGTTACGCCGGACATTTTATGTTTTCGGCGGAAAAAGCCGGTTATACTTTACCAGCGGGATTAAAGGAAAAGTGGTTGAATTACCAGAAAACCGCTGCCCGCAACTGGAATTCACAACGAAAAGAAAACGCAGGCCTGAACATGCGCTACGCCGACCTTACCCAAGCTTACCGTCTGTATACCATGGCGCTGGCGGGTTCGCCCGACCTGGGAGCGATGAACCGTTTAAGGGAAATTACCAACAAGAGCAACGAAATCAGCTGGAGGCTGGCAGCGGCCTATGTTCTTGCCGGACAAAATGAAGCAGCGCGCCAGATTGCAAATGGTATTTCAACTCACGTGGAAGAATATACCGAAATGGGAGGAACTTTTGGATCCTCGTTGCGCGATAAGGCAATGATTTTGGAATCGCTGGTTCTTCTGAAAGAGAATAAAAAAGCTTTTGAATTGCTTCAGAATATGGCTGACGAGGTAAACAAACGGGATTGGCTGAGCACGCAAACAGCCGCGTGGAGTTTACTTGCAGCAGCCCGCTTCGCCGATTCATTCCACTCTTCTGATTCGGAAATGAATTTTGAGTTGCTGACAAATGGTAAAAGTTCTTCATTCAGAACAAAAATGCCTTTGGTGAAGATTCCGGTACAGCCCGACAACTCAGGTCAGATCAATGTCAGCTTTCAAAATAAATCGAAAGGAGTAAATTATGTGAAGGTACTTGCCAAAGGAATTCCGACGGGAATTGATTCAACAAAAATTTCCAACAATCTTTTAATGAAGGTCCGCTACCTGGATGCCAATAAACAGGAAATCGATCCGGCAAAAATGCAACAGGGCGAAGACCTTAGTTTGGAAGTTACGGTGAAACATCCCGGAGTTCGGGCCGCATATACCGAAATGGTTTTGTCAACTGTTTTTCCGTCGGGTTGGGAGATCAGAAACCGGAGATTGAATGATATTCCGGATGCTTCGCCATCAGGTTTTGATTACCAGGACATCCGTGATGACCGTGTGTATACCTATTTCGACCTGAATCCGGGGCAACAGAAAACCTTTGTATTTCAGTTAAATGCTTCGTATGCGGGCGAGTTTTATCTGTCACCGGTAAAATGCGAGGCCATGTACGATTACAGTGTTCGTGCGCAGGTTCCGGGAAAAATGGTGGAAGTAAAAGCACCGGAAAGCAAATAAGGTGTTGAAAAAGTGATGAGTAGTTGGCGAAACTTGAAGAAAGGAAAGTTGTGGAATAAAACTGTGCTGATTTTGAGTGCAGCTTTTTTTCTTGTTTTTCTGGCTGTGTTTTTCAGTGTTCCAAGACCGCTGTTTAAGGTTCCGTATTCAACTGTAATCGACAGTGAAGAGGGAAAACTGCTCGGTGCACGTATTGCTGCCGATCAGCAGTGGCGTTTCCCGGAGCCCGATTCTTTGCCTGTCCGTTATCAAACCTGCGTTATTCATTTCGAAGACCGTTATTTCAGGTCACACCCCGGTATTAATGTTTTTGCCCTGGCCCGGGCACTGGTGCAGAACCTGCGTGCCGGGAGGGTGGTAAGTGGTGGAAGCACCATTACCATGCAGGTTTGCCGTTTGGCTCGTGAAAATCCGGATCGCACCATTCTGAATAAAATTATTGAAATGATCTGGGCACTTAACCTGGAGTTACGATTTAGTAAAGATGAAATTTTGAAAATGTATGCTTCGCATGCGCCTTTTGGTGGAAATGTGGTGGGAATTGAAGCTGCCTCGTGGCGTTATTTTTCGCGCCCGGCGGCAGAACTTTCATGGGCTGAAACAGCTACATTAGCCGTTCTTCCCAATGCTCCTTCACTGATTTATCCTGGGCGTTTCGATCAAAAGCTGAAAGAAAAACGCGATCGTTTGCTATTTAAATTGCTGGATGACGGAGAAATCGATTCGATGACTTATCAGCTTTCGTTGGCAGAACCCATTCCTGAGAAAGCGTTTGCTTTGCCAGAACTGGCATATCATTTGGTTGAGAGAGCAGTTCAGGAAGAAGGACAGAAACGTACGCGAACCACTATTGACTATTTTCTTCAGCAAAAGTTAAATGAAGTGGCACAGAGCCATCACCGGGTACTGGAAGCCAATCATATAAATAATCTGGCGATACTGGTTGCCGATCTTTCAACAAAGGAGGTAAAAGGATATGTGGGAAATGTTTTTGATAAGAACGCTGCTGAGCATGGCAGTCATGTCGATATTATTCAGGCTCCACGTAGTACCGGCAGTATTTTAAAACCTTTTCTTTATTGCAAGATGCTCGATGAAGGGCTGATCACACCGCGAATGCTGATTCCTGATGTTCCAACCCGATTTGGAGGTTTTACTCCCACAAACTTTAATCATGATTACAACGGAGCAGTTCCGGCAGAGGAAGCACTGGCCCGCTCGCTTAATATTCCTGCGGTAAAAATGTTGCAGTCGTACGGTGTGGCACCTTTCTATAATTTTCTGAAAAAATCAGGAATGAAATCGCTTACAAAAGGCCCGGATCATTATGGCCTTTCACTTATTTTGGGTGGTGCCGAGGTTAGTTTGTGGAATTTGACCGGAATGTATACATCGCTGGCTGGTTTGTTGCAAACTTACAATACTCATGATGGTTCGTATCCTGTCAATCCTTTTTCTGAGCTGAAGTGGAAGAAAGAAATTCCTGTTGAAATAGAAACACAAACTACACGAGGAACTGTAAGTGCAGCTGCTGTTTATCTGACACTTGATGCGATGAAACAGGTGGAACGACCCGAGTCGGAAGAAGGTTGGGAAGAGTTTACTTCGGCTCGAAATATTGCCTGGAAAACCGGAACGAGCTACGGTTTCAGAGATGCCTGGGCAGTGGGGATAAGTGGCAGGTATGTAGTAGCAGTGTGGGCCGGCAATGCCGATGGCGAAGGACGTCAGGGACTGACCGGAATTGGTGCTGCAGCCCCGGTTTTGTTCGATGTTCTTAGTTTGTTCCCTGCATCCGCTTGGTTTACTGCGCCGGTAGACGAAATGGAACAAACCGAGGTTTGTGCTCAAAGTGGTTTCCGTCCCGGACCCGATTGCGAAGAAACGACCGTATTGTGGCTTCCGCGAAAATCAAAAGTGGAGGTTTGTCCTTGGCACCGGAAAATACATCTGGACGAAACAGCAAAATACAGGGTGAATGCCGATTGTTATCCGGTTTCGAAAATGAAGCACCAAAGTTGGTTCGTGCTACCGCCTGCAATGGAATATTACTATAAACGAAGCAATCCTACTTACAAAACATTGCCTCCCGTGATGGCTGGCTGTGACCAGATTCAGGAAAGTATGGAGTTTATTTATCCGCGCGAATGGGAGAAGGTTTTTATTCCCCGTTATCTTGACGGAACAAGTGGTCAGGTAGTTTTTGAACTGGTACACCGGTCGGCAGACGCTGTGGTTTACTGGCAGCTCGATCAGCAGTTTTTAGGGAGTACTTCGGGCATTCATCAGCAGGCACTTCATCCTGCGGCAGGTTGGCATATTTTAAATGTAACAGATAACCAGGGCAGCAGTATTACCAAGCGTTTTCTGGTAGTAGAAACGATGGAGAACGCTAATTAAATTGATTTCATTTTTCTATTGAATCCGGTTCATGAGTCTCAGGTGTATTTTTTTGTTTTTCCTTTTTTATAGAATCCACATCCCAGGCACAGTCGGTTTCATGAATGGAGTAATTTTTCTCGGCTTGTAATGTTTCCAGAACCTGTTCACGGAAACGTTTCGATTCGCGAATAAATTGATTGTGATCTTCCAGCCAATGTTTGTACAATTCTTCCTGTATCTGTTCTTCGTGATGTTTGAATGTGCGTATTGTCCGGTAAGCCTCGTATCTGGTGAATCCCAGTTCTTCCAGTGCACTTGCACTTAGCTCCAAAGCAGAATCAAACATTTCGCGTTGTGCGTTTCTGACATCAACTTTGAAAAATTCAAACACATGGAAAATATCTTTGGCACGGGCGAGGATCTTTACTTCCGGATACTTCTCTCGAACGTATTGGGCAACTTTTAGTGCATTTTCGTGTTCGGCCATACTGAGAATAAGTAATTGTGCATTTTTAATTCCTGCATTTTCGAGCATTTGAGGACGCGTAACATCTCCATAATACAGCTTGAATCCATATTTTCGGAGAACTTCCACATTCTCAGGATTATTATCAAGAATGGTAACTTTGAAATTGTTAGCCAGTAAAACCCTTCCAACCACAAGACCAAATCGCCCAAATCCTGCCAGTATTACGTGGTTTTCCCGTTCTTCCACTTCGTCGTACTCCAGTTTATTTTGCCAGCGTGCCAGAATTGGGCTAACAGCTTTGTCGTTAAAAATCAACAGGAGCGGAGAGATTGCCATGGAAAGAGTGACTATCAGCAGTAACATGGCAGAGGTCTTTTCATCGAAAAGCTGATTTTGTTTCGAGAACGAAATCAATACAAAGCTGAATTCACTGGACTGGGCAAGCAAAAAGGCAAATAAAAACTCATAACCCTTTTTGAGCTTGAAAACCCTTCCAAGAACCAGAAGTATTACAAACTTGATGATAATGAGCAATGCCACGAAACCGACAATTTGCACAGGATTATCAATCAGCAAAGAAAAATTAATACTGGCTCCAACCGAAATAAAAAACAACCCTAATAAGAGTCCTTTAAACGGATCGATAGTCGTTTCCAGTTCGTGCCGGTATTCGCTGTCAGCCAGAACTACACCGGCAATGAAAGTTCCCAGGGCAGGAGACAAACCGATTTTTTCCATCGCGATGGCAATACCAATGACCAGTAAAAGGGCCAGGGCAACAAATACTTCGTGTAAACCGGTTCCGGCAAT
The DNA here is from genome assembly GCA_035399765.1 of Draconibacterium sp. Classification (GTDB taxonomy): domain Bacteria; phylum Bacteroidota; class Bacteroidia; order Bacteroidales; family Prolixibacteraceae; genus Draconibacterium. Next base: position 11,496 of record DAOPJR010000052.1, read on the forward strand.
TAAACGGAATATATATCGGGCAAGAAAACGACCACCCACTACGATCGCAACAATGGCACCAATAATGATTAAAAGTTGCACCCATCCGGGCATTTGTGCAACATCCCCAATTTTTTCGAGTGATGATTCCGAGAGCACAGCTGGTTGACCAAGGGTGACGATAATAGGCAACAATGCCAAAATCGGGATCACAGCCATATCCTGGAACAGAAGTACAGAAAAGGCTGATTTCCCTGCAATATTTCGCATCAACCCTTTTTCTGATAAGGTTTGAAGCACAATGGCAGTTGACGATAAGGCAAGAATTAATCCAATGGCGAGTGCTCTGTTAATCTGAAATCCAAAACCGAGCGCAACCAATGAAATCACAATGGCGGTAATCATCACCTGCAATCCACCCAATCCAAAGATTGATCTTCGCATTCTCCAAAGCAGGGCTGGTTCCAGCTCAAGCCCAATAATGAAAAGCATTAAAACAACCCCAAACTCAGCAAAATGCATCACCTCATTCGCTTCGTTTCCGACCCATCCGAGAACAAATGGACCAATCAGGATTCCGGCAAGCAGGTAGCCAAGAACAGATCCCAGCCCAAGTTTTTTAGCCAGAGGAACAGCTATTACAGCAGCTCCCAAATATATCAAAGCCTGTAAGAAAAAGTCCTGGTTATGCATTTTGTAGAATCAATTCATTCATGTATTCAATTTTCTCAAGCTCATCTGGCGTTATTTTATTATCGCGGATCATAGTTAATATTTGCCGGTAATCTGCCACATGTTTATTTAGTAAATCATTCGTCATTAAATGCGAGCCATGGATGACAAAAGGAGGTAGGTACTCCATGTAACAAAGATTTGCTGACCGGCGAAAAGGGGCCAGAAACTCATTAATGGTATACTGATTCGCACCTGTCTTCGAATACACTTCTTTTCTTCCACCCGTAGAAACGGCACTCATCACCCTTTTGCCTTCCAATTTACGTCCGGTTTTTCCATAGGCAAAACCATGTTGCAATACCAGGTCCATCCACTCTTTCAAAATAGCAGGGGCACTGTACCAATAAAAAGGATGGTGCCACACAATTACATCATGTTCCAGTAAAAGTTTCTGTTCTGCCGGTATATCAATAAAAAAATCAGGATAGGTTTCATACAAATCATGGATGGTAACCCCCTTCAAATCGCGAACACCATTAATCAAACTTTTATTGATAAATGATTTGTGAAAAGCCGGATGAGCAAATAGAACCAGTATCTTATTCATATAAAAAGCCTTGGATTAGATCTAATAAAAGTAAATAATAGGAATAAATGAGCATATTACCAAACTATTAATTAATCAAGTTTTAAGAATACTCACCCAATCCGTGTTATAGGAAAATGTCATGTTCAGTTTGATAAAAGTTTGTAATTTTGCGCCTGATTTAATCGGGCAGTTATGACAGATATTAAACTTAATACCATTCCAGAAGCGATTGCGGCAATCCGTAACGGAGAAATGGTAATTGTAGTGGACGATGAGGACAGGGAGAATGAAGGGGATTTGATTGTAGCTTCCGAGCTGATCACGACCGAGATAGTAAATTTTATGGCCAGCCAGGCACGCGGGTTGATTTGCGTTGCGCTTACTGAAGAGCGTTGCGAAAAATTACAGTTAGAATTAATGGTTGGTAAAAATACTTCGGCAAACGAAACCAATTTCACTGTTTCTGTTGATGCAATACATCCTGAAGTAACCACCGGAATTTCGGCAGCCGACCGTGCCATTACCATTAAAACCTTGGTGGATGAAAATACAAGGCCAGAACAACTGGGTCGTCCCGGGCATATTTTTCCCCTAAAAGCCAAAGATCGTGGTGTTTTACGTAGAAGTGGTCACACCGAGGCAGCTGTGGATTTAACCCGTTTAGCCGGATTGAAACCATCGGGTGTATTGGTTGAGATTATGAATGACGACGGTACGATGGCACGTCTTCCGCAGCTTTATGAATTTGGACAAAAGCACAATCTGAAGATCGTTACCATTAAAGATTTGATTTCTTTTCTTTTCCAGGGCGAGAGCCTGATAGAAAGGGGGGAAGAGGTTCATTTGCCAACTCATTACGGTGATTTCAAGATTATACCTTTTCGTCAGAAATCGAATGGTGCCGAGCACGTAGCCTTAATAAAAGGAACCTGGGAACCTAATGAATCCATTCTAACCCGCGTTCATTCGTCGTGTATGACTGGTGATATTTTTGGTTCAATGCGTTGTGAATGTGGAGATCAGCTTCATGCAGCCATGGAAATGATTGAAAACGAAGGTAAAGGAGTAATCGTGTATATGATGCAGGAAGGCCGTGGAATCGGATTGCTTAATAAAATTGCTGCCTACAAACTTCAGGACCAGGGCCTGGATACCATTGAAGCCAATCTTCATTTGGGTTTTAAAGCAGACGAACGCGATTATGGAGTAGGAGCACAGATTCTTAGAAGTCTTGGTGTAAGCAACATGCGTTTAATGACCAACAATCCTGTAAAACGTGTTGGTTTGGAAGGTTACGGTCTTCATGTTACCGATATTATTTCTTTGGAGATTCAACCTAATCCACACAACAAAAAATATATGAAAACCAAGCGTGATCGGATGGGGCATCAGCTGAAACGCTTTAACTACGACAAGTAATCTGGAGTTTTGTCTTTATAAACCTACGAATCAACGAGTAATTCATAAAGATCTGTTGTACTTTTCCAAGAGTATTATTTGAATATTGTGTTTATAAAAATTTGATTGACTTTTGTTAAATAAGTCATTAATTCCTTATTTTTAATAAAAATTTAAATCTCTGCACCATGGATGGAAAAACAAAAGCAATTGTCGCACACATTTATTGGGTTGGTTGGGTCATCGCGTTGATTCTCAATTCAAGTGAAAAGGATGAAATAACAAGTTTTTATTTAAGGCAACTACTCGGATTATTTCTGTTGAGTCTGGTATTAATGTTTATTCCGGTTATTGGATGGATTGCAAACATTATCATTTTTGTATTCTGGATTATTAGTTTGATTGGAGCAATTAACGGTGAACAAAAGGAAATACCGTGGGTAGGGAAATATTTTCAGGACTGGTTTAAAGGAATTTAAAAAAACGAATAGCATAAAAAAAGACAAGCTGGTCAGCTTGTCTTTTTTGTTACCGTGCAATTTATTTATTCTCCGTCTTCTTTTCCCCGCTGATCGCGGTACTTTCTAAACATATACATTCTGAATTCGTTTTCGGCTTTATATAATTTCAACACCTTCTGAGGTGGCAGAATTTTCAAGAACTGTTCGTTGTATTTCGTAGCCAGTGATCCTTCTTTTTCAGCGTTACTCGCGTAATCTCTCGTAAGTTTGATAATCTCTTTGTCTGAAAGTGTCTCAGTGGCTTCACGTACCTGTCTGTCCAGATCACGCCTTTCCTGTTGAACTTCTGATCTTTCTTTATCCATTTCGTTGTAAACAGGCCAGAATTTTTGAGCTTCTGTTGGAGAGAGATCCAACTTATTGGTTAGGAAAGCTATTTTTTCTGAACGATATCTTTCCCATCGGTCCTGGTGATTGTTGTCATTATTTTGTGCCCAAACAAAGCCAGGAACAAAAAAGAAGGCGGCAAAAATGAATAGTATAAATGTTTTTTTCATGATTAGTGAATATCCAGGTTTTCGTAAATCTCGTAATCGTTAAAATTGGCACTTACATACATGGTTAGCTCATCATCGGTGAACTCTGAATTTGTATTATCATCATCCAGCATAGTGAAGAAAGATGATTCGTCAAGATGTTCAATTACATTCATCAGATTGGGATCTACCGAATCGGTGACTACAGCAACCGTGTTTTCCTGATCAGGCATAAAGGTTTTTAGTGGTACGTATACAAGAAGGAAAATTAAAGCAAAGCTGGCTGCCAGCCCAAGAGCCGGTTTGAAAATTTGTAAGAACCGGGTTTTTCTGGGCGCGACGGTTTGTTTTTCAGCTTCGATTCTCATTTGTAATCGGGCAGAAAAATCATCGAAATAACCTTCCGGAGTACTGAATGGAACCTCCTTCTTCAATTTTGATAATTCCGGTGCAATATTTTTCAACTCATCCATTTCCCCAATTTTTAGTATTGACTATTTATTTTTAAAAAGGTTTAAATCATATGTTTCAATCCGAACTTTTAATATACTCTTCCACTTTTTTTGCTGCATGGTGATACGAAGCTTTTAGTGCTCCAACCGATGTGTCGAGTATTTGCGCCATATCTTCGTACTTGAGTTCCTCGAAATACTTCATATTAAAAACAATTCGCTGTTTCTCGGGTAAACGTAAAATAGCCTGCTGTAGTTTTAGTTGAATTGCTTCGCCTTCGAAATATGGATCCGACATTAGATTCTCCATTAAATATTCGTTTTCTTCGGAAAGTGGTATCAGGCTTTTCTTCTTTTTTGAATTCAAAAAAGTGATCGACTCGTTGGTGGCAATTCGGTAGAGCCAGGTAAACAGGCTCGATTCTTCGCGAAATGTGTCGATACTTCGCCAAACTTTCATGAAGGTATTCTGAAGAATATCATCGGCATCGTCGTGGTTCATTACCATTTTCCGGATGTGCCAATACAACCGCTCCTGGTAAGTTCTTACAAGGACATGAAAAGCAAGATCACGTTTGTTCGCGTCTTTCAGGTCGGCAATTATTTTCTGATCAGAATCCGACATTCATGAAGTTTTGTTTAAGACAATGTTCGTCGGTAAAGGTTTAATCAGATTTAAATACTGAAATTCAGTCCTTCCTTGGTCAACTGCTTGTAAATGTTCAAATCAAATGAATATAGTTTAGCTGCTCGGTGAGCCACGTTGGTTTGTTTTTCCATCGTATCAACCAATAAACTCATTTTAAGTATTTTTTTTCTGAAATTCCGGGTATCAAGCTTTGTTCCCAAAACTACTTCATACAGCGATTGCAACTCGGTTAAGGTGAATTTATCAGGTAAAAGGTGAAAACCGACAGGATGATATTTTACCTGTTCACGCAAGGTATCCAGGGCCATTCTTATTATATCGGCGTGGTCGAAAAGAAGTTTGGGTAACTGGTCAATTTCGAACCATTTTACCGATTTGGCCAGTGGCGATAATTTCAGGTCATGGTAAGCCGGGTTGATTAAAGCGTAATATGCAATAGTAAGCACACGGTAGTGAGGAACCCGCTTTGTAGCGCCCATAGTACGCACCTGGGTCAGAAACACTTCATCCAGTCCGGTAGTTATTTGCAATATCTTCTTTGCATAGGCATCCAGGTCTTCTTCGATGGGAAGATGTGTTCCAATCAAGCCCCAAAAATCATTCGACTCGTTAAGAGCCGGGTTTTTTTCGAACAGAAATTTAATTTCTTCGTACTCTTCTTTTGTTGTCAGAAAGTTTTCAAGGATTTCAGGTTCCGCCTGCCAAAGTAAAACCTTCAGCTTTTCTCCGTCAAAACCAAAGATTACACAATCAACAGAGATGTTTTTTAGTATCATAAGCTTGCACAGTTTCAGCAAATGTAATGAATGAATGGTTTAAAACAATATTTTTTGTTCATATGTTGAATGTCCTGAAAAACAAGAGGAACAGGATGATTGAGATATCTTCTGAAAAAGCAAAAAAGAATTACCTTTGCAGCGCAAAATTTAAATAAGTAAAATGGCTTTGAAATGTGGAATTGTTGGTTTGCCAAATGTGGGTAAATCAACTCTTTTTAATTGTTTGTCGAGTGCAAAAGCGCAGTCGGCCAATTTTCCTTTTTGTACGATTGAGCCCAATGTGGGCGTTATTACCGTTCCCGATGAACGGCTCACTCAACTTGAAGCACTGGTAAAACCACAGCGGGTAGTTCCTACAACCGTTGAAATTGTGGACATTGCCGGTTTGGTTCGGGGAGCCAGCAAAGGCGAAGGTTTGGGGAACAAATTCCTGGCAAACATTCGCGAAACCGATGCGATCATTCATGTTTTAAGGTGTTTCGATAACGATAATATTACCCACGTTGATACGACCATCGATCCCGTGCGTGATAAGGAAACCATTGATATTGAGCTTCAGTTAAAGGATTTGGAAACCGTTGAAAGCCGGATTGCCAAAGTGGAAAAACAGGCCAAAACCGGAAACGACCCTGAAGCCAAACGTATGTACCGCATTCTGGCAGCATACAAAGAAGTTTTGATACAAGGGAAATCGGCACGAACACTTGAAGTGGATCCAGCCGATGCAGTTGCAGTGAAAGGGTTACAATTGTTGACCAACAAACCGATTTTGTACGTATGTAATGTTGACGAAGCTTCGGTATTAACTGGCAATGCTTATGTCGATGCCTTGAAAGAGGCCATAAAAGATGAGAGTGCTGAAATGCTTATGATTGCAGCTGCTACCGAAGCAGATATTGCTGAGTTGGAAGATTACGAAGAGCGCCAGATGTTTTTGGAAGACCTGGGACTTAAAGAATCGGGGGTGAACAAACTGATTAAAACCGCCTACAAATTGCTGCATTTGGAAACTTATTTTACTGCAGGTGAAAAGGAAGTGCGTGCCTGGACCTACCGTAAAGGCTGCAAGGCCCCGCAGGCAGCGGGTGTAATTCACACCGACTTTGAAAAAGGTTTTATTCGTGCCGAAGTAATCAGCTTCGACGATTATGTTCGTTTGGGTTCGGAACAAGCCTGCAAGGAAGCCGGCAAAATGGCCATCGAAGGAAAAGAATACGTGGTGAAAGACGGTGATATTATGCATTTCCGTTTTAATGTTTAGAAAGGCAGAAGAAGAAAGTTAGAAGATGGAGAACTAATGTCGAGTAATTTGTGACTAAATAGTTGGGGAGCTTGAAAGGGCTTCCCTTTTTTATGCCCGCCTGAAATAATTATGTGCAATAGAATGCTTCCAGGGTATTTTCTGCTATAATGGTTATTGTTGGTGCAATTATCATGCTTCAACATTATGCAAATGGATCTTCAATATTGATGATTGGATTTATTCTTGGTAAGCCAACAATTATTTTTGATAGAAGTTGATTAAAGAGAAAAAACGTTTATTAACACTGTGCATATTCTAAAGCGTGGTTTTGCGGTGCGCTATCTGTGGATATAGAAATACCAAAGTTTCCAACAAAAAAGGGTCGACCACAAAATGATCGACCCTTTTTTCTGTCCGTCACAGCGGATTATTTTTGCGGCTGAACGTCACTCATGTCTTTTACAATGCCGTTTTTGTCGACTTTGATCAATACATCTTTGGCAATTTCCAGTACAATGTAAGTATCTTTCACTTCCGCAATTTTTCCGTAGATACCACCGGTGGTTACTACTTTATCGCCTTTGGCAAGGCCTTCGCGGAATTTACGGGTTTCTTTCTGGCGTTTTACCTGCGGACGGATCATAAAAAAGTAGAAAACTACGATGATCAGCAAAAGAGGCAGGAAGCTCATCAGTGGGTTGGCTTCGGCTCCTTCAGGTTGTTGCATCATTAATAAAATACTATTCAGCATGATTTTTAATTTTAATATTTAATATCCAATAATTCGTTTTTAACCTCGGCAAAAATAGCTAAATGTTTTAATTCATTGCTATTTCCGTATACATCAATTGTTTTGTATTCGCGTCCGGCCAGCCCGGCAGTGTCGAATTCAATTTCGATCCGGCCTTTTTCTCCTGGTTTTACAGGTTCTTTCGAAAAGTGAGCCTGAATACAACCACAAGTGCAATCCACATTTTCAATTTGATAACCGGCATTTCCGGTGTTGGTAAATTCGAATGCGTAGATAACGATCTCGCCGGCTTCGAGTGTTCCGAAATTGTGTGTATCGCTGGTAAATTCGATGGTGGTTTTGGCTGTTTCAAATGCATCTGTTTTTTGTTTCTGCGTGGAATTGGATTTACACGAGAAAAGGATTATAACAAATATGGCACCAAGGATTTTATTCATTATTCACCAATTAACCCACGACCCACTTTATTGATCTTATCCGTTTTTTTCAGGTCTTTCAGAGTTTTATCGAGAATGCCGTTAATAAAATTCCGGCTTTTGTCGGTACTGTAAAATTTCGATAATTCGATGTATTCGTTCAGCGAAACCTTGGTTGGAATCGACGGGAAGTACAGGAATTCTGTTATCGCGAGCTGCATAATCAGGATATCCATAAATGCAATTCGTTCCACGTCCCAGTTTTTCGAATGTTCTTTAATCAATTCACGCAGTTCATCGTGGTTAATGATGGCGCGACGCAGCAGGTCTTTTGTAAAATCCTTGTCTTCCTGATCTTTGAACATCGGCATTAAACTCTGACTTGAATCGGACAGCTCGTTGAAACGTTTCAGGGTTTTAATGATCATCGAAATCACGAAATCTACATCGTCGTTCCAGTAAATGCTTTTTTCCTCCAGATCGATATACAAATCTTCCGATACCAGGATCACTTTGTTAAAAAGACGTTCGATGAATTTCCTGTCATCCATATATGAGCGGATAGGGTCGTTCATATAACCTTCGTACGCTTCGGTTTCGGTCATCATCAGGTAAAGTTCCTTGATCAGTTCAGGATTATCTTTCCACGACAGTTTTTTCTGTTCGAGGTAGGTATTTAACTGTTTGTTGTTACGGAACTGTGCAATAACCTGGTTCGTAATAAACTTGGTATTCGGATGCAGGTCCTCGTAAGTAGGTTGGTGTTTATTTCTTTTGATTTCGATGCGGCTTTCGGCATAATCCGCAATTTCAATAACCAGTGCAAACAGGTAGTAGTAAAGGTCGTATGCTTTTTGGATGCAGAAAAACAGCTCTTTTTCAGTGTTGTTCAGCGATTTTTCGTCGGTAGAATAATAGGCATACAAAATTTGTAAAACCTTGGTGCGGATAATCCTTCTGCTAATCATTATAATGAACTTCGTATAAAATATGGCGCAAATTTACACCTTTTTTTGAATCTGAATAGTGACTTGTGTGCAATCGCATAAACTTAAAAAAATTGTGAAGAGTTTTTCAGTTGACAGTCTCAGATTACAGTTTTCAGTGATAGATAGATTTGGTTCTTTACTTTTCAAAATCATCCGAATTTTCTTTTGTTAACTGAGACTGGTCACTATCAACTTCAAAGTCATCGTCTTCCAATTCGTATTCCCAGTCATATTTTTCGCGGCGTATTACATATTTCCGGTAATAAAAAGCCAGTATTATTCCGGCAACGGCTCCTGAAATATGGCCTTCCCACGAAATTTCGGGCCTGATGGGAAGCAATCCCCAAACCAATCCGCCATAAAGAAAAACCACCACCACCGAAAGGGTGAGCAAACGCACATCAGAGCGAATAATCCCGCTAACAAAATGAAAAGCCGCCATGGCATACACCACGCCACTGGCGCCAATGTGCCACGCTTCTCTACCAAAAAACCAGACACTGATTCCGGATAAAAAATACAGGATGATAAAAATGCGGTACGAAATACGCCGGTAAAAATAAATGAGCATAAATCCGAGTATGAAAAAGGGCAGGGAATTGGAGATCAGGTGATTGAAATCGGCATGTATAAAGGGTGAAAATAAAATTCCCTTTAACCCATCGATACTTCGCGGGAAAATACCGAATTGTACAAAATTAAGACCTGTAGTGACTTCGATAATTTTTACCGCCCAGAGAGCTAGTACAAAGAGTGCCGGAAAAAGAATACTGTAAAAAAAGATCTTCTTTTCAATCTCCGGATCCAGGTTTTTGGGATTACTGGGATAATACCGAAAAATGCTCATTATGGTTCTTACTGTTATTCCGATTCTGGTCCGTCAGCAACGAAGGGGGAGGAATCTGTTTTTCAATAATGATAAAGTTACAGATTTTTCACTTGTTCCTCGTTCGTAATGATAAGTCAATTAGTTAAAATTTTTTTTATCAAAGCTACAAAACCGTAAATATCTTCCTCAGTAGTATCAAACGAACACATCCAGCGAACCTCCGAAGCTTGTTCATTCCACATATAAAAGAAAAATTCATTTCGCAGAGGTTCAATCAGCTCAGGAGGAACTTCAGCAAATATTCCGTTTGCTTCTACCGGCTGAGTAATTCTGATTTGCGGGATACTGGCTACTTCCGACTCTAGTAGTTTGGCCATTTTATTGGAATGTGTTGCTGTTTCTTTCCACCTTTCGTTTTCGAAATAGGCAAGGAACTGGGCACCTACAAAGCGCATTTTCGAATACAATTGCATGCTTTGTTTACGTATATATTTGGTCAGTCTTGTTAATTCCGGGTTGAAAAACAGCACGGCTTCACCCATCATCATCCCGTTTTTGGTGCCACCAAACGAAAGCACATCCACGCCGCAATCTTTCGTAAACTCTTTAAAACTAAGGTTTAATGAAACGGCAGCATTGGCAATTCTTGCGCCGTCCATGTGCAGATACATTCCGTGTTTGTGAGCCAAATTGGCAAGCGCCCTGATTTCATCAGGTTTGTACACTGTTCCCATTTCAGTTACTTGTGAAATACTAATCACTCCCGGTTGTGAATGGTGTTCAAACCCGAATCCTTTTAAATGAGATAGTACAGCTTCCGGTGTTACTTTTCCCTGAATTGGTTCAACAGGAATAAGTTTGCTTCCGGTAAATTTTTCGGGAGCACCACACTCGTCTTCCTGAATGTGTGCGGTTTCAGCACAAATAATGGAATGAAAACTTCGTGTAACACTCGACAGGCTTAACACATTAGCGCCGGTTCCGTTAAAAACAAAAAACACTTCGGTTTCAACACCAAATTGTTCTTTAAATAACTGAATGGCTTTTTGTGTGAACGGATCGTCACCGTATCCAACAACATGGCCTTTGTTGGCGTCTTCCATGGCTTTGAAAATAGCCGGATGTACTCCGGAATTATTATCACTGGCAAATCCTTTCTTCATCTTCTGATTAAGTTTGTATATGAATTGTTCTTTTTTGAATTCCTGTGGTTTCTTTGTAACTTAAGGAGTCGTTTTTCGACGGATTAAAGTAAGGAAAAAACAAAGCAATTAAAAAATGGAAACACCGATTCCTTTGTCTCAAAAATTATATCTACTTGCGATTCATCCCGAAAAAGGTGGAATAATTTCCTGGTCGTATACAGCCATTGATTATGTAGTGATCGGGAGCCTGTTGATGGAGTTGTATAAGTTGAAAAAAATTCGGTTTGAAAACAGGCGCGTTGTGGTTACAGACAGGAAATCGGACAATTCATTGCATCGGTTCATGCTCGAAAAAATGAGCAAGTCCGGATCGCCACGAAAGATTTCAACCTGGATCAGTCGGTTTAACATGAAAATGAAAGTGATTAAAACGGAAGTGCAACAGTCTTTAGTCGATAAGCGATTAATCAGAATGGAGCCTAAAAAATTTCTGTTCTTTTGTTGGACGAAGCCAGCTATTTTGGATCGGAAAGCAATTGGACAGTTGGAAAGAGACATAAAAAACCACATTTTAAAAGGTACCGAAGCGGAAGATGAACTTATTCTGTTGTCTTTTATAGAACCGGGAGGTTTGCTTTACCGATTGTTCCCCGAAAAAGCACAACGCCGGGATGCCAAAAAACGATTGAGCAGGATGATGGTAAGTAACCGGGTGTCTGCAGCTGTATCCGATGCTATTTCTGCGTCGCAGGCAGTAGCGGCTTCTATTGCAGTAAGTGTAGCTGCAACTTCTGTTGTAACAACTTGAAATATGAAATCAGATAAAATCAAAAAAATAATTCTTTTGATAGCAGGTCCCGGTGTTTTGCTGGTGGAGGCCATTGCACTTTTTATGCACCTTTTTGCATCTACGAATACAAAACCGTGGTTAATTGGAGGATTGGTCGTTTTCTTTGCGGTTTTTATTCCATTGTACAGTTACGAGTATTTCAGGCAGGAATTCAAAAAGGATAAGAACAGAACAATCCGTTTTCACCGTAAAAATACACGGATTGATTGGCACGGTGGAAATATACACGGGAAAGTACCAAAGGAGGAGAAACGTCCGGGGAACATGTTTAATTCCTGATTATTCGTTGAGCCAGTCAATAATTCTTTGACTGAACACGCTGCCTGCGGGACCTACAAAATCCACAACATGACCTGTGGTATCGATCATAAATTTTTGAAAATTCCAGCGAACGTTTGCGTCAAGCACACCATTCTCTTCACTGCTTGTTAACCACCGGTAAACAGGTTCTTCATCATTTCCTTTGATGGATATTTTGCTCATTATTGTGAAACTGATGGGGTACTGTTCACAGAACTTTTTTATTTCCGCATTAGTCCCGGGTTCCTGACTGCCGAAATCATTACACGGAAAAGCCACGATCTCGAAATCGTCACCGCCATATTCTTCGTATAATTCCTGCAGTTTTTTGTATTGAGGAGTTAAGGCACATTGCGATGCCGTGTTTACCACCAACACTTTCTTCCCTTTGAAAACCGAAAAGTCAAGTCGCTCACCGTCGATGGTAGTCCCTGAAAAATCGTAAAACGTGAGGTGTTTTTCCTGTGCAAAGGCAATTTGGAAAACAAGGAGGATCGATAGAATCAGGATTACGGAAGTTTTTGGTTTACTAATCATTTCTCAGTCAGTTGTTTCGAAAGTTACCAAATTGTTGTTAATAAAAAAACGGCCTGAAAAGGGCATATTTCATTATCTTTGGTCGACTGCAGAGCAGGATAACAGGTATGGAGAATTTTATTGTATCAGCACGAAAATACAGACCCGATTCATTTGAATCGGTAGTTGCACAGGGAGCGATTACTGCTACGCTTAAAAATGCAATTAAGAGCAATCAACTGGCACACGCTTATCTGTTTTGCGGCCCGAGAGGGGTTGGGAAAACAACGTGCGCCCGTATTTTTGCCAAAACAATAAACTGTACCAACCTGACTGACGATAACGAAGCTTGTAATGAGTGCGAATCGTGCAAATCCTTCAATACAAGTCGCTCTTTCAATATTCATGAATTAGATGCTGCTTCAAATAACTCGGTGGATGACATTCGCAATCTTACCGATCAGGTTCGTGTTCCCCCGCAAATGGGAAAATACAGCGTGTACATTATCGATGAGGTTCGCATGCTTTCATCGCAGGCATTTAACGCCTTTTTAAAAACGCTGGAAGAACCGCCAAAACATGCCATTTTCATTT
>DAOPJR010000053.1:0-23785 GCA_035399765.1 Draconibacterium sp.
TACCCTCGGAGGCTTAGATTTTAAATGTGAATATGATGCTGTATCTAGCACATATTTAATACAAGCACGTAATTCTCCTGGAAAACTTGTGATTTCCACTACAGGATATTCAGCTTTAAAAACCAGTGGTTCGAGCGGTACCGTAACTGTAAGGAATTCTTTCAGAGGCCTTACTGATTCGTGGACTGCGATTACTGATATTGGTATAACAGGTTCCTATCAGTCATTAAATATTGAACTTTACGATCCTCTTGGGGCTGGCGGGACCAAAACTGAATTCAAAATGTGGCGTATTTATGCCGCTAGAAGTGGATGGAGTGTAGTGACGTTGAGAGTTGAGTACTTTGCATCACCGGTAGAATAGTGAAGCTATTTAATCTTTTAACATTGGATGGGCTTACGAAGCCGGTATATTAGTTGAATAAGCAGATTCTGAACGGAATATCACGTTTCAAGATAGAAAAGTAAAGGGCTTCAACATTGAAGCCCTTTTTGGTTAGTTAGTAGTAAAACGATACTATAATGTACCTGTGAATTAACGGATTATTATTTGTCTAGATCTTTCACCCGAATATTGCGGAAATACAGTTCTGAACCGTGTCCCAGGAATCCGATGTATCCGGTTTCCCGTTTCAGTCCCGGATGATCTTTACCGTCCAAAGTTCCGTTTTTACTTGCCTCTTTAATATCTCCGTCAACAATAGTAGTTCCGTTCAGAATAACTTTTACATGGGTGCCTTTCACAATAACTTCCTCCTGGTTCCAGTCGCCAACAGGGTTTAGATAGCCCCGTTTTGCAGGGATCACACCATACACCGAACCGTGGTACTGATATTCATGCAGATTGGCATAAATAGGAGCAGTGTTATCAAGAATCTGTAGCTCCATTCCAACATAAGCGGCGTCGCCTTCCAGTGGTGCTCGAATACCTAATCCGTTGTTGGCTCCCGGAGTAAGTTTAAATTCAAAACGGAAAACAAAATCCTTGTATTCCTCATCCGTGTACAGGTTGCCATGACCGCCATTTTTCGGATTTACAACAAGGATACCGTTTTCAGCATAATAATCAGTAGTATTTCCCTGCCATCCTTCGAGGTTTTTCCCGTTAAAAAGCGAAACAAATCCTTCGTCGATTTCAGCTTGTGTAAGCCCGATTTCTTTGGTGTCGATTTCGCGAACATAAATATCGCGGAAAGCCAGTTCATTACCATGCGCCTGCAATTCGATAGTTCCCTCGCTGAAGATCGGAATACTGCGATCCCAGTAGTTGTCCATTTTTATGTTGTCAACCACCAGTTCACCGTTTAAGTAAACCGTTACATTTTCACCAACCATTGTAATACGGAAAGTGTTCCATTCGTCAATTGGATTATCGGCAACAAGCAGCGGATCACGCACATTGTCTTTATTGTTGTTGTACAAACCGCCCGAGCCTACCTGGGCGCCTACTTCAACACGCGAGGTATCCCAGATTTGTACCTGCGGAGCGCCGCGAAGATAAATACCGCTGTCGCCTTTTTTTGTGATCTTCCAGTCAACAATCATCTCAAAATCTTTGTAGCGTTTCACAGAAACCAGGTTGGCACCTTGTCCGTTAAAAATAATCTGACCATCTTTCACACTCCAGTTTTCCAGCATTTTCTGATCGGCTTCCTTTTGCAGTTTCGCTTTTTCTTCATCGCTTAATTCGGCAATTTTGATTGGATTACCATCGAGTAACATACCTTGCCAGCCATCGAGGTTCTTTCCGTTGAACATCGAAACGAAACCTTTGTCTTTTGGCATTTCATCCAGGTATTTCTGAATGTTGATGCGGTCGTACTGGCTGTCTTCTCCTGTAAGAGCATTCTTTGCTTTTTCAAGTATCCGGCGAACAATATCCCCCGACATACCTTCGGTGTCTGAACCCGGCATGGCAATGCTCATTACGGAATAAGCCGTTGTTGCTGCCAGATCACTGTTATCGAAATACTGTTCGAGATAAACCAGAGAAAGGAACGTTTTTAGTCTTCCAATGGAAGAAATCACATTTTCTTTATCGGAAACAGAGGATGCCTGCGGCATAACTTTGCGATACTCTAGTAATTTTTCATCGTCCGGGATGTCGGCTTCACGTACCAATCTTACAAAATTATCGAAAGCCTTTTCTTTCACTTCTCCTTTTGAGTTGGCACAAACTCCAAATAGCGGAATAGTAGCGGGATATTCTTTCCATGCTGCCAGTGCATCCAGTGCTGCTGCTTTTTGATTTCCTTTGCCGGTGTTGTAATACTGCACAATGGTTTCCAGTGTTACCGGTCCTCCAATCTCGGGAAGAATCGGGAACAAGCGCGTTTTCTCTTTGCTCTCTTTCAACACTGAAAGTACTTTGCCATCCGCCTGTTGTTCGGCTTTCACTCCTTTGGTAGCAGCAATAACTGCAAGTTGAGTTTCATTAATATCCGTATTGTCGGAACCCGTGAGCAGAAGATGAAGCAGTTCATTTACATTTTCGTAGCCTGAAACATTTTTAAGCGCACGGAATGCACTTGTTTTTTCAGCTTCATTGGTTGATTTGGTTGTTGCCAGAATTTCATTAAAATACTGTGTTCCTGCTTTGGCAGCAATCAGGTCGATAACAGCTGCTTTTGCTGCTCCGCTGGTTTTCGCCAGTTCAGGAGCTATCTCATACAGATGTTCTTTGTCGAGCAAAGTGGATAGTACCGCTTTGGTTGTTTCAATATTTTTCCCCGCAGCCAGGTGATCTGTCAGTACCGGTATACCGTCTTTCCCTTCGATTTTACCAAAAGCAATTACTGCTTCATCGCTAACGTTTTCATCACTGGCATCCATGTTCTGCTGAACAAAAGGTGCAGCCAAAGTACATCCGCGGCGACCCAGCATCGAAATAATATCGGCCTTTACTTCCGGGCTTGCATTTTCTCCTTTTTCAATCCATTTACGGGTGTCTGCAATTCCACCTGTTTTTTCAGCCATGTTTAGTACTGAATACCGGAATGCTTTATCTGAATTGTCAACTGCTGCAAGCAGGAGTGGAGTAGCTTCGTAACCCAGGTATTTGCTGTAAATCTTCAGTGCTTCTGAATAGTTGTGCAACTGCTCGGGCGAGGTGTTTGCTTTGAAAACTTCATCACAGGCTTTCTTCATCAAATCCAGTTTGTTCTGTTCACCCAAACGATCGGTGTATTGAAGAAAAGCCTCGGCTGCGTTGGTTGCATCATATTTAAAATCCACTTTTTGAGCGGCAGCCAGCAAATTATCGTACGATTCAGGTGCTCCTATGTTTGCCAGAGCTGCCAGAACTGTTTTTCTCATCGCCACATCTTCGTCATCGATATAAGGTGTCATCAGGGCAATTGTACCTCTGCACTGCAATCTGCCGAGTGCACGAATGAGCGTTTCCTTATTTTTTTTAGTTGCCTGCGGGAAAGCAGCAAAAAACACTTTCCCGTCAATTTGATTGTCGATTGACAACAAAGCTTGTGTGGCAGGTTCGCACAACTCTTTGTTTGTCAAATATTCTGCAAGAACAGGGATGGATGCATCACCGGCGACCAGGTTTAGTTGGTTGATTAAAAAGGTCTGTACCTCGGTGTTATGATGTTTCTTTAATGCTTCTAACAGGTTTGCTTCTGCAAAAGCCCGCTCTTCAGTTTTCCCAAATTGGCTGGCATAACGCGAAAAACTATTTAATGCAAAACGAACCGCAGTATCGTCCCCGGTTCCGAGTGGAACCAGCATATCCGTGAGTTTCTGATAACCTTCTGATTGCATCGCATACAATTCGAGCATGGCGTTGTCGCGCTGAGTCAGAGTATTTGTAGGCATCTGTGCCAGCAGGTCGGCTACCTTTGTGTCGAGAGTGCGCCGATCCTGTGCAAATCCTGAAACGGTAAGTGCAGATAAAATCAGGACAGATAGTAATTGGAATATATTTTTCTTCATTGTTTTAATCCTTAATAATTAATCTTTTATCCTTTAAATCGTCCACGGTGCTCTCATGGGTTGATTGATCAAACGGTTGGCACCGTCATCGTCGATAAATTCCAGTTTCTCAGGATCAAAATGAAGTGTTCTTCCTAAACGAACTGCTGTAATTCCAAGGTTTACCAATGTAGCCGAACGGAAGCCATTCATCTCATTCAGTGCAAATTTCTTACGGGATTTAACCGAATCGGAGAAAATTCCAATCTGTGGTTCCGGTTCAGGGAGTGTTTTAATGAACTCCTGCAAATTAGGTATATCGGAACGGAAACCGCGGTAAATTTTACCATGTGGCCCTTCGATGTAAGCCGCATCTTTATCGCGGTTTTCTCCATCCAGAATAATCTGGCAGCCATCATCATAGGTATATGTAATTCTTCTCCAGCTGCCCACAGCATCATAATGTTGCTGCGGTGCATCCACTTCTATTTTTATCGGGCTGGTTTCGTCTTTGCCAAGCATGTACTGAACCGGATCAAGGTAATGTTGTCCCATGTCGCCCAAACCGCCGCCATCGTAGTCCCAGTAACCACGGAAGTTGGAATGAACACGAAGGTGATTGTAAGGTTTATAAGGTGCTGGTCCGAGCCACATGTCGTAATCGAGATTTTCAGGTACTGGCTCAGGTTTCAGGTTGTACTCGCCGCTCCAGTAAAATTTCCAGTCGTAACCGGTAATTCCGCTAACTGTAACTTTTAACGGCCAGCCCAGAATACCGCTGTCGATTACTTTTTTAAGTGGTTTTACATCGGTTCCCAATCCGTAGAAAGTGTCTTTAAACCGGAACCATGTATTCAGGCGGAACATTCTTCCGTGGGCATTTACTGCTTCTACCACGCGTTTGCCTTCACCAATAGTACGTGTCATTGGTTTTTCGCACCAGATATCTTTACCCGCTTTGGCAGCTTCCTCGGCCATTAATCCATGCCAGTGAGGAGGAGTGGCAATGTGTACAATGTCGACTTCGGGTAATTGACATACTTCGCGGAAATCGTGAAATTCTTTAACCGGGTAATCAATAAGGTTACGGGCCAGTGCAAGGTGCTCGGTATCAACATCACAAATGGCTACCACGCGTGTTCCTTCGTAAGGAATGTGTCCGCGACCCATATTCCCAACACCTATTATGGCTTTTGTCAGCTGATCAGACGGAGCCATAAACCCTTTGCCCAAAACGTGTCGCGGAACGATGGTAAAACCGGCTCCGGCGACAAGGGCACTTTTTAGAAAAGTTCTTCTTGAAGATGAATTTGAACTCATGCTTATTGGTTATAGATTATTACTTACTTATGTAGATTTTGAGTTTATAAAAGTAAGAAAGTTTTTAAAATTAATTTTTAACAAGCAAAATACTTATTAAAAAAATACAAAAACTTTTTTGGGTTATTTGTGGCAGATATAATGAAAAACAATGGGTTGGTCCGAGTTTCATATAGAAACTCCCGCCTACGAGATTCATGTTTATTACAGAATGACTAATTTTTAATTAAGTTTGCTCCATTACAAGAAAGAAATTTCACAACAGTTATAAATTGGGTGAGGAGATTGAAAAATTCGGTCATTAAAAATATTGGGTTGGCCATTACTGATCACTGGGGCAGGAATGGTATTCTGGGGAAAATGGTTTATCGCTTACTTTTAGTGATGGTTTTGTTTTCGTTAGGAAGAGTGGCATTTTATCTGTACAATCAATCCTTATTTCCACAAATGAACTTATCGAAGTTCATGACGATCATTTACGGAGGGCTGAAATTTGACGTTTCAGCTGTTTTATACACCAACCTGCTTTTCATTCTTTTCTTTTTAATACCGTCTCCTTTGCGCCTAAAAAAACGTACGCAGGGGGTCATTAAATATATATTTTTTATTACCAATGGAGTCGTACTTGCGCTGAACAGTTACGATACTGTTTTTTATCCTTTTACACTTCGGCGTACTACAGCCAACATTTTTAAAGAGTTTGAAAACGAAGGAAACCTGCTGAATATCTTTTTAAAAGGAATTGTGGATTATTGGATGATCTTTCTGATGTTCGTTATTATGGTCGTGGTTCTGGTTAAATTGTACGGAAAAGATCGCGAACAAAAACTCAAAAGTAATTGGCTCGCACATTATAGCCTTGGCTTGATTTTTATGCTATTGGGTATCGGTTTGACTGTTGCCGGTTTGCGAGGCGGGTTTAAACACAGTACCCGTCCGATTACCTTGAGCAACGCAGCCAAATACACAGAATTTCCGCGTGAAATAAGTATCGTATTAAACACGCCGTTTGCAATTTTCCGAACTTTGGGAACAGAATCGTTTGACGAGAAAAATTATTTTGCTGATCGTACTGAACTCAACCAGATTTTTACTCCTTTTCATGCGGCCCCCGATTCGGTGGGTGAATTTAAGCCTGATAATGTGGTGATCATCATTCTTGAAAGTTTTGGGAAGGAGTTTTTTGGCTCACTGAATCCTGATCTCGATAATGGTACCTATGAAGGGTTTACCCCATTTCTTGATTCACTGCTTACCAAAAGCAAAACATTCAACTTTACTTACGCAAACGGAAGAAAGTCGATTGACGCCATGCCATCGATTTTGGCCAGTATTCCATCAATTAAAACTCCATACATTTTAACTTCCTACAGTGGAAATGATATACAAGGCTTACCTGCCTTGCTAAAAAAGAAAGGTTATTTCTCCGGCTTTTTTCATGGTGCCCCGAATGGTTCAATGGGATTCCAGTCTTTCGCCCGGCTTGCTGGTTTCGATAAATATTACGGGAAAGATGAGTATAATAATGACGATGATTACGATGGAATCTGGGGAATCTGGGACGATAAATTTTTTGGCTTTTTTGCCGATCAGATGAATGCTTTGCCGCAGCCTTTTATGACGACTCTTTTTTCGGTGTCGTCACATCACCCGTTCGAGGTGCCGGATGCCTACAAAGACAAAGTGAAAGAAGGAACAAATCCTTTACAAAAATGTATCAATTATTCCGACATGGCACTGCGTGAGTTTTTCGCAAAAGCATCACAAATGCCCTGGTACAATCATACTTTGTTTGTCATTACTGCCGACCACTCGCCGCCATTCCAGGCTTACGATAAATACCGAACCGATGCCGGATTGTTTATGATTCCCATTTTCCTTTATCACCCGCAGCACCCGGAATGGGCCGAACAGGACAGAAATGAACTGATGCAACAGATTGATATCATGCCTTCTGTGCTGGGATATCTGAATTTTGATGATGCGTATTTTGGATTTGGCAGAAATGTTTTCGACACCCTTTCAGTTCCGTACGCCATCAACTATGAGAGCAATGCATATCAGTATTTTTCAGGTGAGTACATGCTCCAATACGAGGATGTTCAGGATAAAGCCGTTGGTTTGTATAATCTTAAAAACGATGTTTTGCTGGAAAATAATCTGATCGCTCAGGACACGGTTGTTTTAAAGGAAACAGAAACCAAACTGAAAGCATTTATTCAGCAATACAATTACAGTATTGTACATGATAAAATGACGGCTGAGAACTGGGAATAATCTCTTTAATAAGTTGAATTGAATTTCTTTTTTATCAATTTTTTTACTTCATTCATCGAGATCTCCTTACCTAATTCCAATTGGATAGAAGTAACATTTGAACTGTTGAATCCACAGGGATTGATATAGTTGAAATAGCGCATGTCGGTATTTACATTCAGGGCAAAACCATGCATGGTAACATAACGGCTTACACGCACGCCGATCGCACATATTTTTCGAGCGCGGACTTTGTGATCGGCTTGCAGCCAAACACCCGTTGCCCCTTCTTTACGTCCACCCTCCAAACCAAATTCGGCAATGGTTGCGATAATGGCGTCTTCCATTTTCTCGATGTATTCGCGCACCCCGATTTTGTAGTATTCAAGATCAATAATGGGATAACCAACCAGTTGCCCCGGGCCATGGTAAGTAATATCACCGCCCCGGTTGATTTTGTAATAAGTGGCTTCAATTTTTTTCAGGAAATCGGCATTGGCGAGCATGTTTTTTTCATCACCACTTTTACCAAGTGTGTATACATGCGGGTGTTCAACCAGAATAAAGCTGTTTTTTGACGTTGGATGACCTGATGCTCGTTTTTCATCTACTACTTCTTTTAGTCTGTCTTCCTGGAAATCCCAACATTCTTTGTATTCCTTTAATCCCAGATCGATGTAATTAAATTCTGCCATTTTAAATTTGAAATTGCTTATAATATTCATCCCCCGGTCACTTCGTTCCTTTCCCCCTTTGAAGGGGGATTTGAGGGGGATGATTGTTAGTGTATCATCGCTATCTCCTGTTTTTCAGTGTTACGCATTCACATGTTCTTCTGCGCGGTACGAACTGCGCACCAGCGGCGAGCTTTCCACAAATTTAAATCCTTTGCGGATGCCAATGTTGCGGTATTCAGCAAAACGTTCGGGAGTGATGTATTCCACCACCGGCATGTGTTTGGCAGTGGGGGCGAGGTACTGCCCGATGGTCATTACTTTGGCACCGGCTTCAAGCAGGTCATCCATGGTTTGCAGAATTTCTTCATGAGTTTCTCCTAAACCAAGCATGATCCCGGATTTTGCCCTGCCAAAATTGTCGGCTACATATTTAATGGTTTCCAGGCTTCGGCGGTATTTAGCCGCAAAACGAATAAACGGAGTCAACCGTTCGGTGGTTTCCAGGTTGTGTGAGATTACATCTGGCCCGGCATCAATCACTTGTTGAATCAGTTCTGTTTTCCCTCGAAAATCGGGAATTAATACTTCAATTCTGGTTTCGGGATTTACCCGCTTTACTTCACGAATGGTTTCAGCCCAGATTCCTGCTCCCTGGTCATCCAGGTCGTCCCGGTCAACCGAAGTGATTACACAATGTTTCACGCCCATAATTTTTACCGATTCTGCCAGTTTTTTAGGTTCCTCCAAATCGGGTTCCAATGGACGTCCGTGAGGTACTGCACAAAATTTACAACGACGTGTACAGATATTCCCCAGTATCATAAATGTAGCTGTTCCGCGGTTCCAGCATTCTCCAATGTTCGGGCAATTTCCACTGGTGCAAATGGTATGCAGCCCGTGACTTTCAACCAGGTTTTTCACCTTCGAATAGCTTTCGCCCTTTGGCATTGTCATCTTCATCCACCTCGGCAGTCGTTCCCTGCCATTCAACTCGTGTGCCATGTTTTTCTAAAATTTCTGCAAAGGTATAAGTTCTCTTTCAATTAAAGATGATAAACTCCCAAATAGGAAAATTGTTCTAAAAAAAACAGTTCGTAGTGGTTCTGTGTTATTTTTGTAGACAATAGAAAAACAATGAAGTACCTTCTCAGCATATTAATCCTTGTTTTGAGTTTGTCCTTTTCATCGGCACAACAAACCCAGCGTAATGAACTTCAGACCAAGTCTAGCCTGGCTATCCGTTACTTTAATGCACGGGATTTTGAAAAGGCGATGCCACTATTAAAAGACGTGTATAACACGACTCATAGCAGTACTTATTTTCGTTATTATATTACCTGTTTAACCGAGATGAAACGTTTTCAGGAAGCTGAGAATGAAATTCAGCAGGAAATTAAAAAACAGAAGAAGGCAGAACCAGAGTATTATGTCCACTGGGGATATATTTTGAAAGAAGCCGGGAAAAAAGAAGAAGCAGAAGAAAAGTATCGTTTGGCGGTAGATAACATTCAGCCTAACAACGGCTCTTATATGAGTGTGGCCAATACTTTTATGATGTACCAGGAATTTACATGGTCGAGAGACGTGTACTTAAAGGGAAGACAAGAGTTGGCCGGTGAAGATTTTACATACGAACTGGCACGGGCTTATCTCTACTTGCGTGATTACGATAATATGATGGAAGAGTACCTGAATTTGTTACGGATAGACGAAAAGCAACTTTCAAGAATTCAAAGCAGTCTTTCGTCGGCCATGAGGCTCGATATTGATGATGGCTTACGCGACCAGTTTAGGGAACAAATTCTTCTTCGGATTCAGAACGAACCGGACGTGATTGGTTACAACCGTTTGCTTATTTGGTTTTTCCTGCAGGAGAATAAATTTGCCAGCGCACTGCGGCAAGCCACTTCCATTGACAGAAGAACGGGCGACGAAATTGCTCAGATTGCCCAGTTGGGAGATTTGGCCCTAAAAAACAAGGAATTTACGGAAGCGAAAAAAGCTTTTAAATACTTGATGGATAAGGGGACCGAAAGTCCGTTTTATGCCCAGGCATTTGCGCGTAACCTGCATGCCTCCTACATGGAGTACATTAACACATTTTCAGCAGATGATACGGTAAAAGGACAAACACTGGCCAAAGATTTTGAGGATGGCTTGAATTTTCTGCAATACGGTCAGGCTACGTTAAACCTGATCCGGGAATACGCACACCTCCTGACCTTTTATCAAAGCGATACTGAAAAGGCATTGCAGGTACTGGAGAAAGGGCTGAAAATTCCGTCATTAAAAGCCGAGCAAATCGGAGAACTGAAAACTGAAATGGCAGACACGTACGTGTACGCCGATGATCCCTGGGAAGCTATGCTGATTTATTCTCAGGTGATCGATGAAAATAAAAACAGTCTCGGAGACGAAGTAAAACTGAAGAAAGCCAAACTGGGTTATTATATGGGAAATTTCAGCTGGGCAAAAGCACAACTCGATGTATTAAAAGCCAGCACTTCAAAACTTACGGCCAACGATGCCATGGAATTGTCGATGATGATCGGGAATAACCTGAACCTCGATACCACAGCTGTGCCGCTGCAACTATTTGCAAAAGCCGATCTCCGGTTTTTCCAGAACAGACCTAATGAAGCGATGGCAATATTGGATTCTTTAGAAGAACAGTTTCCATACCACTCTTTGGTGGATGATATTCTTTACAGGAAAGCTAAACTTGAAATTAGTAAACAGAACTATGAGCAGGCTGCCGCCTATCTGGATACAATTATTACAGATTACAGCTATGAACTTTTGGGAGATGATGCCTTGTACGCTTTGGCCGAAATTTATAATTACGATCTGAATGAAAAAGTAAAAGCCCGCGATCTCTATAAACAGATGCTGACAACTTATCCGGGAAGTATATACATCGAGGAATCGCGTGCAAAGTACCGCGAACTCAGGGAGATTTATCCGGATAATGAATCTGAAATAAGCATTCCGGAGGACAAGTTCCTGGAAGAAATCAAACCCAATGAATTCGAATAAGCAAGCTTATCTGTTTGCCGGACTGGCTGTTTTATTCTGGTCGACCGTTGCAACGTCTTTCAAACTGGCACTTCGTGACTACGATTTTATCCAGCTCATTTTTTATGCTTCTGTAGTAACCGTTATTTTGCTTTTTGCCGTTCTGGTTTTTCAGGGCAAAACAAATCAGATTTTCAGACAAACCAAACGTCAGTGGACGTACTCATTTTTGATGGGTGCTTTCAATCCCTTATTGTATTATCTCGTTCTGTTCAAAGCATATTCTTTACTCCCTGCGCAGGTTGCACAGCCGCTAAATATGATCTGGCCAATCACGCTGGCACTGCTTTCGGTTCCATTGCTTGGGCAGAAAATCAGCTGGATTAGTTTTGTGGCTTTGTTAATCAGTTTTGTCGGGGTATTTTTTATTTCTTCCCAAGGCGGATTCGAAGGGTTTCAAAGCACTAGTGCACTTGGCGTTTCGCTGGCAGTGGGCAGCTCCATTCTGTGGTCGCTTTACTGGATTTTTAATGTCCGAGACCGTCGCGATGAAGTGGTGAAACTTTTTTTGAATTTCTTTATCGGAACAATTTATCTGTTGCCGGTGGTGATACTTTTCTCCAGTTTTCAAATTAAACCTGGAATTGGCTTGGGAGCTGTAATCTACTCCGGAATTTTTGAAGTTGGAATCACTTATGTACTCTGGCTGAAGGCGATGAATTTAACCACCAGTAATGCCAAAATCGGAAATCTTGTATTTTTTGCACCTTTCCTCTCGCTTGTTTTTATTCATTTTATTCTGAAAGAAACCATTTTCATAACCACATTTATAGGATTGATTTTTATCGTTTCAGGAGTACTGGTTCAGCAACTGGAGAAGAGGAAGAGAGATTGAAAAAGATTGAATGAGATTGATTGGGAGCAAAACAACAAATCACCGTCAACTACAATAAATCGCAACAAATCATTAATTTCATCGAATGGAAAAACCGCTACGGATATTGGGCATCGACCCTGGAACCACTGTTACGGGATACGGACTGGTGGAGATCAGGGAAAAGAAACCGGTGATCCTGCAAATGGGAAACATTACTCCTGGAAAATATGCTGATCATTACCAGCGGCTGAAAGTGTTGCACGAGCGAGCGCTTCACCTGGTAAAAACCTATCAGCCTGATGTAATGGCGATTGAAGCTCCTTTTTATGGCAAAAACGTACAGTCGATGCTGAAACTTGGGCGCGGGCAGGGAGTAATCATGGCTGCAGCTTTGATGCATGGAGTGCCCATTCACGAGTATGCTCCTTTGCTGGTTAAACAGTCGATAACGGGGATGGGACGTGCCTCGAAAGAACAAGTAGCTTATTTCCTGCAAAAGGTGTACAACCTGAAAGAAATGGACAAGGTGCTGGATGAGACTGATGCAGTTGCAGTGGCTATCTGTCATTTTATTCAGCTAAACAAACCGCAAAAATCAAAAGAGTACAAAAACTGGGCTGATTTTGTAAAAAAGAATCCCGACAAAGTGAAATAAATTGCTTCGAGATGAAGAAATCGGTAAAAACATTTTTGATTGTTCTGGCCGTCATTTTAGGCTTTATTTTTCTCCCTCCATTTTTCGAGTGGATGAACGGAAACAAATTCAAAGTTTCAATGATGGAAGTGCGATACGGAATTTTTCTTGGCCTCTTGTCGCCTTTGTTGATCTGGCTTTCGTCTAAAATGAAGAGCGGTTTGCTTTTTATAATACTGGCATTGGTAATTATCAGTCTGGGAGGTATTCTGCTGAACATTATTTTTCCAAATTAGTTATCTGAAAACTCATTACTTAAAATCATAACCATGAAACGTCGTTCCTTTTTCAAAACCGGTGCATTAGGCGGCTCAGTGCTGGCTATTTCAGGTGTAGCTGCGTGTACCAGCAATTCAACCACTACCGAGCCCGAAGAAAATTTGACTGATTTCGATCTGAATGAAACAACCGTTGCTGAACTTCAGAAAAAAATGGAAGCTGGAGAACTGACTTCTGAAGCCATCTGCAAACTTTATCTCCAACGAATTGAAAAAGTAGATCCGCACCTGAAATCAGTAATCGAATTGAATCCGGATGCAGTGGAAATCGCGCGCCAAATGGATGAAGAAAGAAACTCGGGCAAAGTTCGTGGACCTTTACATGGAATACCGATAGTGATCAAAGATAATATTGATACCGGTGACAAAATGATGACTACAGCCGGTTCACTGGCACTAGAAGGAAATGTAGTAAGACAAGATGCGTTTATAGCTCATAAATTGCGCGAAGCTGGTGCTGTGTTGCTGGGAAAAACAAACCTGAGTGAGTGGGCAAATTTCCGTTCCGACAACTCGTCGAGTGGCTGGAGCGGCCGTGGCGGACAGGTTCGTAATCCGTTTTGTCTCGACCGGAGTCCCTGTGGTTCCAGTTCAGGAACAGGGGCGGCTGTTTCAGGCAATCTTTGTACCATTGGAATCGGCACTGAAACCAACGGTTCGATTGTATGTCCGTCGGGAATAAACGGTTTAGTCGGTATTAAACCAACTTTAGGTTTGTGGAGCCGACAGGGGATTATCCCGATTGCACACAGCCAGGATACAGCTGGCCCGATGTGCCGGAATGTTAGTGATGCAGCCATTTTGTTGGGCGCACTGGCCGAGTTTGATCCCAACGATGCTGAAACTCATATTGAAAAAGGGACAATCCTGAGCGATTATACTTCATTCTTAAAAGCAGATGGATTGAAAGGAAAACGTATTGGAATAGCATCGCAAATGGTCCCTACTGATAACAACGTCAGGTTGTTGTTTGATCAGGCTGTTCAAGACTTAAAAGAAGCAGGAGCTGAAGTGATCGAGAATGTTGAATTCGAAAATAACCGTAAATGGGGCGAACCATCGTACCAGGTGTTGTTGTATGAATTTAAAGCCGATTTGAATAAGTATTTGGCAGAGCATCCGACCGCACCACTGAAAAGCCTGGAAGAAATTATTGAATTCAATAAAAATAATGCAGACAAGGAAATGCCATGGTTTGGCCAGGAAATTTTTGAGGAAGCACAAAAGAAAGGAGACCTGACCAGCGAAGAGTATCTTGAAGCATTGAAAAATTCAAAATTGTATGCAGGGAAAGAAGGTATCGACAAGGTAATGGAAGAACACCAATTGGATGCCATTATTGCTCAGACTAACGGTCCGACATGGTCGATCGACTGGGTTAACGGAGATCATTTTAGTGGGGGAAGTTCGTCGCCGGCAGCCATTTCTGGCTATCCCAATATTACTGTTCCAATGGGCTTTGTCAAAGGATTACCTGTCGGGATTTCGTTCTTCGGGAAAGCATGGACGGAAGGTACATTAATTGAAATAGCTTTTGCTTACGAGCAGGCTACTCAACACCGGCAGGCACCTACTTTTCGAAAATCATTGATGGAGTAACAGATACAGAGAACCGTTCTTTCTGAAAGAGAACGGTTCTTTTGTAATATAAGATAGCTGACAGTCAGAAACTTTTTTGATTTATCTTTGCATCAAATTTAAAAGGAGATGAAGGAAAGCTTGTTTGGAAAAACATTGTCGGAGTTACAGGAGATAGTGCTTGAATTGGGATTACCTAAATTCACTGCCAAACAGATTACAGATTGGCTGTATAAAAAGCAGATCTCGTCGATTGATGAAATGAGCAACCTGGCCTTAAAAACCCGCGAACTGTTGAACGAGCGTTTTGAGTTAGGGCTGACTTCATATACCAAAGTACAGGCCAGTATTGATGGTACCCGCAAATACTTATTTCCAACCATCCAGCACAAATTTATTGAAACGGCGATGATCCCGGAGAAAGACCGGAAGACCGTTTGTGTAAGTTCGCAGGTGGGTTGTAAAATGGGTTGTCTGTTTTGTTTTACTGCCAAACAGGGTTTTCAGGGGCAGCTTTCTGCCGGAGAGATTATTAACCAAATTCGCAGTATTGACGAGGTGAACGAAGTAACCAACATCGTGTACATGGGAATGGGCGAACCTTTTGATAATCTCGATCAGGTTCTGAAAAGCCTTGAAATTTTAACTTCAGACTGGGGGTATGGAATGAGTCCCCGTCGGATTACGGTTTCAACCATTGGGATCATTCCCGGAATGCTCACTTTCCTTGAAAAAAGTGAGGCACACTTGGCAGTAAGTTTACACACTCCTTTTCATGAAGAACGGCAGAAACTAATGCCGGTGCAGGTAGCTTATCCGATTGAAGATGTGATAAAAGAAATTAAAAGCTGGGATTTTGGAAAGCAACGCCGCGTTTCGTTTGAATACATTGTTTTTGAAGGCTTAAATGATTCGGCAGAACACGTTAAAGAACTGGCACGTCTACTTTCAGGATTAAAATGCCGCATCAACCTTATTCGTTTTCACCCGGTTCCGGGCACTCCGTTAAAAAGCCCCGATGATGCAACCATCCAGCGATTTAAAGATGCTCTGAATAAAAAAGGAATTCTTACAACCGTTCGTGCTTCACGCGGGCAGGATATCTACGCCGCCTGTGGTTTGCTTTCTACAAAAGAGTTGGTAAAATGATGGAATTTTACCGTATCGAATTTAACGAAAACCTATCTTTTACTATAAATCCTTTTTCTGTTTGCTGAATTGTGGCACATTCCGTGTAAAAGTCATGCTCAAAAAATAAGATGTAATTTTTTTCTACAGCTTCCTGTAAAAACTTTTGTTTTTCTTCCATCACTTTAACCGGTTCGAGATCGTAGGAGGCAATCCACAAAAGCGGAATATTGGCAGTGGTTGGGAAAAGATCAGAAGTATAAAAGAAGGTTCTGTTTCCGGCATAAAGAATCGGAAGCATTTGCCCGGGAGTGTGGCCATCGAAAAATCGCACTTCAAATCCGGGGAAAAGTTCACTTTCTTTTTCAACGAATTTTAATTTTCCGGAATCGTTTATGAAATCCAGTAACTCGCGATGGTAAGCGGCCCGCTCCCGCACATTGGAAATTTTGGCGTGTTCCCATTGTTTTTTACTGCTCCACATTGTTGCATTCTGAAACAACAGTTGGAATCCTTTTTCAGTGCTTTTTACCGATCCGGTACAATGATCCCAGTGGAGGTGGGTAAAAAAAACATCGGTAATTTCTTCCGGGGAAATTCCTTGATTATTTAATGATTGTTCCAAATCAGTTACAGAAGTTACTCCATTGTTTTGCAAATGTTTATCAGAGTAGTGATTACCAATTCCTGTCTCAATCAGGATTTTGTGATTACCGGTTTCAACCAGCAGGCAACGTAAAGCCAGTTTGGTAAAGTTATTTTCATCGGCAGGATAAACCTTACTCCACAACACTTTGGGAATTACACCGAAAAGGGCTCCTCCGTCACAATGGAACGATCCGGCAGAAATGGGTGTGAGTTTCATATTCAAATTTTAGCTGGAAGACCGAAGTTGGAAGCACGAAGCAACATCATCCAGAATCTCCGATTTACGTTTTGTTTATAGTAATAGCAAAATAATCTATTCAATGTTCAAATTCCATTTTTTCTGAAAAGTTGAATCCAGTTCAAAATCCAAAACAAACTGAACAACACCTGTGTAATCCTGAACTCCGCCTTCAACTTCGTTTGTTTTCAGGTATGCATCATTCACTTTGGTGGCCACTTTTTCCATTTTTTCATTTCGAAATTTATCCCAGTTTTTCCGTATCCGATCAAAATCATGAAGAACACGCGGATCAATCATTGATACCAGTTCTTTGTAATCTTCCCGTTTAGTTGCCTGGTTAAAGAAATACCTTAATATAAACGAACCCGCTGAATATCGAAGTTCCTGCGACGAACTGTTCTGGCAAACCAGCCAGGCATAAAAATTGGCTTCCGCTTCGCTGGTTACTCCAAACTGGTGAGCTTTTTCATGCGCCAGAACAACGGGATATTCAACCGGATGTGTTTCTTTGTTCACATGTACTTCATTAAAGAATGGTCCAAAATATCCACTGATTCCTGATTGTGCAAAAAATCGGCTGAATGTTATCGATTTGTCTTTTCTGATTCCAGCCGGGTAGTCTATCGAGAGCACATCCGACAGTTCTTTATAGGATGCTTCAACCAGGCTGTCGGTTTGATGTTTGCTCATCGAGTCGAGGTTGCAAAAAGATTGATTAGTTTCCTCAATCAATTTTACCAAAACAGTTCTGAACTGATCATTTGTAATTTGCCTTTTTTGCAAATTTAGTCTTGTATTCAGACCATCGCGGTAGTAATTAAATCCCCATAAAAAATAGAACAGGATATAAATGCCCGCGAGACTGTTCAGTATAATCTTACCGGCTTTGCCAGGTGTGATCTTACGAAAGAGCAAGAGAATAATAAGAACCGGGACCGCCAGTATCAGAAGAATATAGAAGAGATCGTCTAAAGAAAAGGGGAAGAGTGAGCTCCCAGGTGATAAAATTTTGGCAATCAGTGGATAAAGTCCGTTCGAATAAAATCTCTCGGCTAGTTTGTGATGTCCGGATAATAATAAGGTTAATCCAAAACATACAAGCGCTGCAAAAGGCAGAATTAACCACTTAAATTTTCTTTTTCTGTTTTGCTTTCGCATTGATTTTAATCCTCTTCGTTGAATTTTCTTAAAAACGGTTTGCAAAATAATGAATGACTTTAACTTTTTGTCTGAGTCAATCAACTTTTTGTACTTTTTACGCATCTTCTGAAAGCTTTTGTTAATATTGTATACTTCTCTTAAAAATTGCATTTATGTTTAAGATTTACACACTTCTTTTCACCCTGGTTGGATTATTGGTTGCTTTTTCTTCAAAAAGCAAAGACTTCGATAAAAAAGTAAAGCAGATTCACGAACACGCTTTAACCATTGATACACATTGCGATACTCCAATGGCTTTACTCGATGAAAATTTTGATGTTTCGAAGCGGAATGAAGTTCCAAAAAGTCGGGTCGATTTTCCGAGGATGAAAGAAGGTGGACTGAATGCTATATTCTTCGCTGCATTTACCAGTCAGCGCGAGCGCACTCCTGAAAACACAGAAGCTGCCTATAAAACCGCTAATCAGATGATTGACCTGACATATAAGGTTTGTGCAGAGCATAATATATTGCTGAAGTGGCAATCAGTCCGGAAGATATTGTAAGGCTTGAAAAAGAAGGGAAACGAGCGATTTATATTGGAATGGAAAATGGTTTTCCATTGGGTAAAGATATTAAACGTGTGGAAGAATTCTATAACAAGGGAGTACGGTATATTACACTTTGTCACTCCTCAAATAACGATGTTTGCGATTCATCTACCGATAAAAAAGGCGCTGAGCACAATGGCTTAAGTGATTTTGGTAAAGAAGTAGTTAAGGAGATGAACCGGCTGGGAATGATGATTGATGTTTCGCACATTTCTGACAAGTCCTTTTACGATGTGATTGACCTGAGTAAAGTCCCGGTTATCGCTTCACATTCAAGTGTTCGTGCCATTGCCCATCACAACCGCAACATGACCGATGATATGATAAGAGCCCTGGCTGCCAAAGGAGGTGTCATCCAGATTTGCTTACTGGACGACTATGTTAAAGATCCGGATACAACAACGGTGAGGTACCGGGCCGAGAAGGAATTACGAAATAAGTATTATACTCATTGGGATAATTTGAGTAATGAAGAGAAAGCTGCAGCCCGTAAAGAAATTCGTTCACTGGATGAAAAATACCCTAAGGAAATCCCATCTGTAGCTGACTATGTTGATCATATCGATCATGTTAAAGACCTGGTGGGAATTGATTACGTAGGAATCGGATCAGATTTTGATGGCGGGGGAGGTTTAAAGGACTGTGCAGACGTAAGCGAATTTCCACGCATTACTGAAGAAATGCTGAAGCGTGGATACACCGAAGAAGAGATTGATAAAGTTTGGGGAGGAAATTTTCTAAGGGTATTTAACGAGGTAATAAGCAAAGTAGAATAGCTGAAACTTTGATTTTCAGAGCATTATATCAAACATAATCTTTTCTGCATTTGTAATTGCTTGATTATCAGTTGTGATTTATCCTTTTAAGACAGTCATCGTAAAGAATTGTTTCTTTATTGCATCCCAATATAGTTATCAACAATTCCCAGAATGGGAATAATCAACATTAAAATTATTCAAATCCCCTATTTTAAAGGCACTTGTGAATATCTTTTTCTTTCAAATTAGATTGCGATTGTTAATAATTATTCGTAGTTTGGACCTGTTGTAACGAGAGAAAATAGGTATCGTCATTAAAAGAATTGTTGTTCTTGGAGTTTTTGTCTTGCTACTTACCCAATTTTGTGGTGCGCAACAGGAGCCCATTTTAACTTCATATATGTATAATGGCCAGGTAGTTAATCCGGCTTATGCAGGCATGTGGGAGAAAATTGGTTTTACGACGCTAGTAAGAAAACAGTGGGCCGGCATAAATCGCTCGCCGCTCACTGAATCAGTATCTTTTCATTCACCCTTAAAAAACGACGCTGTAGGTGTTGGTCTCAATATAATGAACGATAAGTTTGGTCTAGAGAACCGCTTAAGCGTTCTGGCTGACTATGCTTACGAAGTATACCTCTCTCGTAAATTACGTCTTCGCATGGGTGTTAAGTTTGGTTTTATTAATTATAAGAATCCACTCACTCAATATAAACTTTATCCTGACCAAATATATGATCCTGCTTATGATGAGGATGTTGACCTTAAGTTTCTCCCGAATTTCGGTGTTGGCTTTTTTCTATACCAGGAGAATTTCTATGCTGGTATTGCAGTTCCAAAACTTATTGAAAATGATTTAAAAGAAAACTTTCACAACTATTCTACCAGCGCTGAAGTACGTACTCTGTACCTGAACGGAGGCTATGTTATGCCGATCGATCCATTTAATTACCTGGTTTTTAAACCTACATTTTTGGTTCGAGCAACCTGGGGAGCACCTTTACAAGCTGATGTTGCAGCAAATTTCATGATTCGTGAAAAGTTATGGCTGGGGGTTATGTGGAGAACCGGCGCAGCTATTTGTGTGACCGGAAACTGGATGTTTAACAACAATATTCGCGTTGGCTTTGCTATGGACGTTACTTATACAGATATCAACCCTTATCAGAACGGTACCTTCGAATTTACTCTTGGTTACGATATTGACTTTTTTGGCAGATCTTATCTAAGATCGAGGTATTTCTGACAGGAATGAGAATTACAAACCCTAAGATGAAAAAAATGAAAAGTAAACAAACAAAAAGATCGGTCAGATTTCTAAAGAGAAAAACCTTCTCTGAAGAACAGATTGAATTCAATTCAGTCGTTTGGGAAAGCTGGCGCAGATCAAGACTCTTAAAAGATATAGCAGGAAACTCCTGGAGACATGTAAGTCTCTGAACGCTAAATTAAAAGAGTAAACTTGACTAAACAGACAAATAACCTAACTGGTAAACTGGCAATTATGTTGCTCGCTGCTTTATCGCTTCTTATGGAACCCACTTCTGTAAAAGCCAGCACTATGCATGCCTTTACAGAAGGAATTGGTGCTTCTTCCATAGGTTATCTGTCGTATTCTGTTTTATTCTCAACCAAAACATTCTCCGGGCACAGTGCTGCCTACGACGATACCAATGGCATTGTTTGCCCGGAGAATATTTCTACATATACCGACCTCAATTCATGTGACGCCCTGATCACTTCCGGCCTGAATATACAAGATCCGAATCATCTCATTACAACACTTACCTGGACGATGGAAGGGGCTACCAACGCCCAATCGCCTTCATCTGGCGTAAATCAGCTAAGTACCTTTGTATTCAACGAAGGTACCACTATCGTTACTTACCTTGGTCGGACCCGTAATAACGAACGCGTTTTCTGCTCCTTTGAAGTAATTGTTTCTGACAATCAAGCACCTCGTTTAAAAAATCCACTTTTGAATGTTACTACTGAAACAGATGAGAATGAGTGTTCTGCAATCGTAAAATGGAATAATCCTGTTTTTGTAGATAATTGTACTCCGGGCGATCAGATTACATGGGAATGTGACCATACTTCAGGTAGTGAATTCCCTGTAGGAATTACTAAAATCACATATCAGATTCATGATGGTATTGATTTTAATTCGAATACCTTCCAGTTTGATGTGATAGTTGTGGACAATGAAATCCCCTTCTTTAAAGCACCTGAACGTGCAAGTGTTGTTTTTGGGCAAGCAGTACCAGAGGCATTTACTAACCTTGCCGAATTCCTATCTGCTGGAGGACAGGTTTCTGACAATTGTGAGATTAATGCATCGAGTTTCCATTTTGTCCGCGAAATCAGAACAGGGACAGAGAGTCCGTTTACTGTGACCAGAACTTATCGTATTGCAGATGAACATGGGAACATTGCCGAAACGGATCACCACATTTTAGTAGAAAAAGCGGAAGTTTCATTAAAATCATCGCAGATAGATCTCACTGCATCAAGTGGAAACTGGAGCAATACTGCCATTTGGGGTGGTACATTGCCAAATTCAGGTGATAATGTTACGATTCCTTCAGGTGTAACCGTTACGGTTGACATTACAACCGCAGTATGTAATAACATCACGATTGAAAGCGGTGGAACACTGATCATTTCAGGGAGCAATATTCTGAGTGTTTACGGCGACTGGAACAACAGCGGCACCTTTACTCCCGGAACAAATGGAACTGTGGTTTTTACCGGAACCAACGGCGCAACCATTAGTGGCACAACTGCTTTTGAGAACCTGACAGTAAGCAAGGGAAGCATTTCAACACCTGTGAATATTGCAGGTAGCGTTACAGTTTTAAGCGGTGGTCTCCTTACAATGAACAGCGGTTTAATCACCATTGGTTCCGGTGCCAGTCTTGCATTAACGTACAGTTCAGGATTAACTATTCCATCGAGTGCGGGTCTTGAAGTAAACGGAGGAACACTTACAACCGGTAATTTTTCAATTACAAATAATGGTTTGATTCGTGTAAATAGCGGAAACGTAACTTTTGGAGTTAACTCCGGGAACACGGTTCACACGCAGAATCATGGGGCCTTTATTGTTTCAAATGGTACGGTTGATATTGCCGGAAGGCTTGAAAGTTCGGCAGACGGAACCTTGAGCCCTCCGGGTGTAAATTCAGGAATTACCATTTCGGGAGGGACGGTAACTCTCGCTACTGCCGGAAATAACTTAAGTAATACAGGCTCTCTCAATGTTTTATCGAGTGGAGATTTTTATTTTACCGGAGGTACTATTGTATTTGAAAATCCGAGTACAGCCACTACCAGCCTCGACCTTGGAATTATCGGTGGTTCGGGAACCAAAACACTTTCTGGTGGAACTTTCCAGTTTGGGAACACAAACACAGCAACAAATTCAGTGTTTATTCTTGATTCGGACATACCGTTAAGCAATGTTACATCAAGTGTCAATGCTGATTTATTATTAAACAGCAACCTCGTGGTTACGGGGTCGCTTTCCTTAGACCCAAATTCAAGTATAGATTTAAATGGATTTGCTTTACAGCAAGAAGTTGCTGGTACTGGTACTTATACTTTCCCAATTGATGATGGTAATGGAAATTCAATTTCAGTTGTAATTGACATTAATTCTGTTAGTTCATATGGTTCAAATCCATACATCGAAGTCACTTCAACCGATGGAAAATTTTCTCCGCAAAATGCAAGCAATACAAATTATCTTTCTCGATACTGGTCAGTTATATTTAATGACATTAATAGTCCGAACTACAATGTAACGGCATCATATCCAATAATCGATGTTTCAGGGACTGAGTCGGAAATTGCGGCTGGTGTCTGGAATGGGAGCTTTTGGACAAAAGATGGGGTAGCAAGTAGCGGCTCAATCTCTGCTTCCAATGTTTCAGAAACAAGTATCTGGTTTACCGGAATAACGCTTGAAAATCCAAGTGTGGAAATTAACGGTGGCGCTGCCAACGAAGAAATTTGTTATGGCTCGTCCGTTCTACTGGCAACAACAACCAACGGAGACGCACAATTTAGCTATTTGTGGAGTTCTGTACCAGCCGGATACAGCTCAACAAGTACAAATATTACTGTGTCTCCAATTGTCAATACAACCTACACGGTAGTGGTTACAGATGCAAACGGTTTCACGGCTACTGACAGTATTCAGGTTGTTGTCAATCCTATTCCGGATGTGGTAGCAACGCCTTCATCAGCAACGGTTTGTTCGGGATCTTCGCCAAACATCAGTTTGTCAGGTTCAGTTTCAGGTACTACTTATAATTGGTCGGTTAGTCAATCTGGAGTATCAGGAGCTAGCGCCGGAAGCGGTAATTCAATCAATCAAACACTTTCAGCAACCGGTTCAACTCCCGGTACCGCAACTTACACCATTACTCCAAGTGCAAATGGATGTACCGGAACATCAATTACTGTTGTCATTACGGTTAATCCAACTCCTGACGTTGTTGCAACACCGGCTTCAGAAATTATATGTTCAGGTACTTCAACCAATATTAATTTGTCGGGATCAGTTTCTGGCACAACATATAGTTGGACAGTTAGCCAATCAGGAGTATCAGGAGCAAGTACAGGAAGTGGAAACA
>DAOPJR010000054.1:0-3352 GCA_035399765.1 Draconibacterium sp.
GGACTTCCGGTACTGGCATCGGTTGCCGGTGGAGCTCCGATGATCGGGTTCCTTCGAACTGTTATGGGGATGATCCAGGCATTTTACGATATGTCGAATGCCGGTAATAACATCGACGTAACACTCCTTTCAACTGGTATTTACCAGGCTATGGTAACTACGGTTGCTGGTCTGATTGTTGGTATTATTGCCTACTTTGCTTATAACATCCTGGTTTCGAATGTAGAGAAAGTAGTTTTTAAGATGGAAGCTACCACTTCAGAATTTATGGATCTGTTAAATGAACCGGCATAATCCAGCGAAATGGCATTAAAAAAGAGAAATAAAATCAATGCTGCTTTCAGTATGTCGTCAATGACCGACATTGTTTTCCTCTTGCTGATCTTTTTTATGGTTACTTCGACCCTGATAGCGCCTAACGCCCTGAAATTATTGCTTCCACAAAGTAACAATCAAACAGCGGCCAAGCCTATCACAACCATTTCGATTACAAAAGATCTAAAATACTACATCAATGATAATGGCGCTTTGAAACGTGTTTCATTTAATGAAATCGAGCCTTTTTTGAAAAACAGGTACGGTGTTGGAAATGATGATATTTATATCTCCTTGCATGCCGACAAATCAGTCCCTTGGGAAGAAGTGGTAAAAATCATGAACATTTGCAGAAAGAACAAGTATAAGATGATAGCTGCCACGGCACCTGAATAACATTTCTGTACTAAAAGCCGATGAAGGAAACAGAATACTATAGTGAAAAGAAGAAAGGACTGATTGGCACGATTGTTTTTCATGCGATCATATTGGTTCTTTTATTACTGATGGGCTTTTTTACCCCGCTGCCATTGCCGGGTGAAGAAGGTATTCTGGTGAATTTTGGCGATACAGAAACGGGGCTCGGTGAAATTGAGCCGGCTCCGGCAAGAAGACAACAGCAAACTCCTCCACCTCCTCCTCAAAAGGAAGAAGAGAAGGTGCCTCCTCCGACTAAAACAACTCCTGTTACCAGCTCGCAACCCAAATCTCAGCCAGATAAACAGGTGGCAATGACCCAGGATTATGAGGAAACCGCTGCCATAGATGCTGCTGCTGAAAAAAAGAAAAAAGAAGACGAAGCTAAACGTCAGAAACAGCTTGAAGAACAAAGAATACAACAACAGGAAGCTGCAGAACGCAAACGCATTGAAGATGCTGAGCGAAAAAAACAGGAAGAAATAGAACGTCAGAAAAAAGCAGAAGCTGACCGGATTGCGCGCGAAGAAGCCGAAAGGAAAGCCCGCGAGGAAGCCGAACGTAAACAACGTGAAGAAGAGCAACGAAAAATAAACGAAATTAATTCGCGTACACAAGGTGCCTTTGCCAATGCCGGAAACGGCAGTGGTGGAACTGGAACAGGAACAGGGAAAAGCCAGGGCGTTACTTTCCCTGGTGGAAACCAGGGAGTACCAACCGGCGATCCGAATGCAAACAGTTACGGACAGGGTGGCAGCGGAAGCGGCAACCAGGGATCCGGAGTTTCCTTTAGTCTTTCAGGTCGATCGGCTATGTCGCTGCCAAAACCAAAATACCCAGGCAACGATGCCGGAATTGTAGTGGTACGAATTACAGTTGACAGTAACGGGAATGTTACTTCAGCCGAAGCAGGGGTGCGCGGCACAACTATTGCCAACCAAAGCTTTCTCAACGAAGCCCGACAAGCTGCTTTAAAAGCAAAATTCAATGTCGACAGTAATGCTCCCGCAGTTCAGCAGGGAACCATCACCTATCGTTTTGTCCTCGACTAACAGTATTTGCATTTTTTAAATTCCGGAAGCAGTTTTAATTATCCGTTAATTCAGAACTATCTCTGATTTTAATCACAGTTTAAATCCGGCGATTTCATGTCATTTGCGGAAAATTTCGAGGATATGGCATTTTTAACTAAAGACCGGATTTTCAGCAAAAAATGGATACGCGACTACTTCTTTATAATGGTAGGTTCGTTTATTCTTGCTGCTTCGTTTGTGTTTTTTATCACACCGCACAAAATCGTTCCCGGTGGGGTGTATGGTATTTCCATCGTGGTGCATTACCTAACGAAAGGAGTGTTCTCATTCTGGCCTGATGGTGTGCCAATTGGTTTGTTTGCGTTAATGCTCGACATCCCGTTAATTATTGCCGGAATAAAAATCCTGGGACCAAGATTTGGTGTTAAAACTATTACCGGTTCGGTTTTAACCGCTACATTCACCGACGTGATCACTTGGTTTCGTCCGGTTGCCGATGCACCGCTGGTAAACGATGTTTTACTTTCCAGTTTGTTTGCAGGAGTGCTTGCAGGCTTCGGGCTCGGCTTGATTTTTAAATCGAGAGCTACTTCGGGTGGTTCGGATATTATCGCCATGATCATCGCGAAATACACACATATTCAAATTGGTCGATTGATGATTTATGTAGATTCCGTAATCGTTCTTTTTGGATTGTTTGCCTTTGGCGACTGGGCGATTCCGCTTTATTCGTGGGTAGTAATTTATATTACGGGAAAAGTAATTGACATTACACTGGAAGGTGCGGATTATAATAAAGCTTTGCTGATTATTTCGAAAGAGCACACAAAAATCAGGCATAAACTGATTAATGATCTCGACAGAGGAGGAACATATTTAAAAGGAGAAGGAATGTATACTGGTGAAGAAAAACAGATCATTTACACCACGGTAAGTCGTCGCGAAATGGAAGTACTGAAGGAGTTTATTAGCAATATCGATCCCGATGCATTCATCACGGTTATGGATACCAAAGAAATTTTAGGAGAAGGATTCCAGAATCTAAAGCAGAAAGTTAGCACTTAAATAGTGTTGATTAAATGCCCGTAAAGTGAGACTGTATCGAATTGCAACTCTGCATTTTCTTTCTATCTTTAAAAGCTTTGAAACCTATCGTTCCAAAGTATGATTCTTGTTTTTGTTGCTTACATCGTAATTCTGATCGGGATCGTTGCATATTCTGCGCGTCGTTCCAAAACCAACAGTGATTTTGTTTTAGGTGGAAAAAAAATATCAGGTTTTTCACTGGCACTCAGTGAACGGGCAACCGGTGAATCGGCCTGGCTGCTGTTGGGATTAACCGGCTTAGCTTACGCTGAAGGGATGGCGGCTGTTTGGGTTGCCCTGGGTTGTGTAAGCGGCATATTATTCCTTTGGATTTTTTTAGCAGAGCCTTTGCAAAAACTGACAGAAACAACCGGAGCACTCACTGTTCCCGGATTATTTTCAGCTAAATTCAAAGGAACACAGCGGAGCTTTGGCATTCTTTCTTCCCTGATCATTATTTTCTTTTTTGTACTCTACATTGCCGCACAGTTCAGCGGAGC
>DAOPJR010000054.1:3452-22456 GCA_035399765.1 Draconibacterium sp.
TGGAAAACCTGGCTGGTAGATCCTTCCGGAATTTCAGAACGATTGGCAAGTTATATTCTGGCTTTTTTTATGGCCATTCTGTTCAGTTTTATTTATCCTGAAAAAAGAGAAAATTAGTTACGTTCAAAAGCTGCATTCATTTCAAAATTAAAAAGAAGAATAGTTTTCAGCCGATAAATATTCTGTTATCTTCGTGAATTCTGAAGAAGATGCATGCAATTTAGCGGTAAAACCATATGGATTACAGGAGCTACTTCCGGAATTGGAAAAGCAGTAGCTATAGAGCTTTCCAAAGAAAAAGCTCACCTGATTTTATCAGGCAGAAATGAAGAAGTGTTAGAAGAAATTGGAAGTTTATGTAAAAAGAATGGGAGTACAATTACCATGGTTCCTTTTGATCTGGGTGAAGAAAAAAGCATCGAATCAGCCTGGGATATGGTAAAAACAGCCGGACTAAAAATTGATGCACTCTACAACTTCGGAGGAATCAGCCAGCGTGCACTGGCCAGTGAAACGCCAATTTTTGTCGATCGTAAATTATTCGAGGTAAACTATTTCGGGACTATCGCGTTAACCAAGATGGTTTTAGCGCAGATGATTGAAAATGGTGGCGGACATCTGGCAGCAACCTCCAGTCTGGTTGGAAAGTTCGGGTTTCCATATCGTTCAGCCTATTCAGCGTCGAAACATGCTTTGCATGGTTTTTTCGAAAGTGTATTGGCTGAAAACAAATCGAATAATATTCGCGTATCAATGATTATTCCCGGATTTATTAATACAAATATCTCGGTAAACGCTATTAACAAAGAAGGAAAAGCACATGGAAAATTAGACAACAATCAGGCAAAAGGAATGCCTGCCGAAACCTGTGCACGAATTATATGTAAGGCTCTAAAAAAAGAAAAAAAGGAAATTCTGGTTGGTAAAAAGGACAAAATCATGGTTCACATCCGGAGATTTTTACCTCGCCTGTATTATTACATGGCGTCGAGAGTAAAACCAATGTAGCATTGAATATTTGAGTGAGTTATGAAAGAACAAATTAACGGAATACAACAACTTGGAGTTGGTGTTGAAAATCTTCAGGAAGCATGGAAATGGTATCGTGAACATTTTTCAATGGACATCCGAATGTTTGAAGAAGAAGCGGTAGCTGAACTCATGCTGGCCCACACAGATGGTCAACCCAGAAAAAGACATGCAGTACTGGCACTGAATATGCAAGGCGGTGGCGGATTCGAAATATGGCAACACAAAGGGAAAAAACCGGAACCTTGCTCTTTCGAAATCCTGCTGGGCGATTTAGGCATTAACATCGGGAAAATTAAAACGGCAGATGTACAGATTGCCTACAAAAAATTTAAATCGGCTGGGTTGAATGTTCTTACTCCTGTAAAAAAAGATCCTACAGGTAATGATCATTTTTTCCTGAAAGATATCTACAACAACCTTTGGGAGATTAAAGACCAGAAAAGTGTTTTCCGAAAAAAGGAAAAATCGGTTAGCGGGGGGGTATTGGGAGCGATAATTGGCGTAAAAAATATGGAAGAGAGTTTGCCCGTTTACCAGGATATGCTTCAGTACGACCAAATCGTGTATGACATCACCGACTTTTTTGAAGACTTAAAAGGATTACCCGGAGGCGATAAGAAGTTCAGGCGTGTTCTCTTAAAACATTCTGATGAAAAGATAGGCGCATTTAGCCCTTTTTTCGGGAATTCAGTTATTGAACTGGTTCAGGCAATTGACTATTCTCCGCGAGATATTTATATAGGCCGTATCTGGGGAGATCCAGGTTTTATCCACCTTTGCTTCGACATCAATGGCATGGATGCTTTTCGCGAAAAAGCCAAAGCTTTGGGGCACCCGTTTACCGTTGACAGCGCTAAGGCAATGGAAACTTTCGATATGGGAGAA
The DNA here is from genome assembly GCA_035399765.1 of Draconibacterium sp. Taxonomy (GTDB): domain Bacteria; phylum Bacteroidota; class Bacteroidia; order Bacteroidales; family Prolixibacteraceae; genus Draconibacterium. The sequence goes on from DAOPJR010000054.1 coordinate 5,370, forward strand.
GCCGCCGGTAGCTTTGCATACATTCAGGCTCCCGAAGGTACATTGATCGAATTTGTGGAAACCCACAAGATTCCGATTATGAAAAAAATAGGTTGGTACATCGATTTCAGGAAACGGGGGCATCATCCGCTTCCCAACTACGTTTTAAAAATGTTCCGTTTTATGCGTGTTAAAGACAAAAAGAAAAAATAAGCCGCTTGGTTTTGTTCGATACTCTCTGAAAAACCTATATTAAAAACAAAACCTTTCGTGTTAAATTTGTAATTTCAGTAATCTGAATTTCTAACACAACTAGTTAATATAAGTTCCATATGGTACCATTTTTATAGAACTTCTCACAACTTAATATGTTTATTATTAAAATTGTGTTCACGTTTGAAAATGTACTGGAAAATTTAAAAATCAACGCAGAATATGAAATCTTTGCTTTTAGTCACCTTACTTTTTTTTTCCGTCAATTATCTTTTGGCACAACATATTGAATACCAGCCGGAAGACAAAGTAATTCTGGAAAAAATTTGTAGTAAACTCCAATCGGAGAAACAAACTTCAACAGCAAACCTGGTAGAATTGGTTGGGAAAGAATTTTTGGGAACCCCTTATGTAGCGAATACGCTTGAGAAAATCCCTGAACACCTGGTGATCAATTTACGTGAACTTGACTGCACCACTTTTGGCGAAAATTGCCTTGCAATTGCCCGCACCATTAAATCGGGTGATGCAAGCTTTGAAAATTATACAAAAGAATTGCAAACCCTCCGCTATTACAATGGTATTATCAATGGTTATCCTTCACGTATTCATTACTTTAGCGATTGGATTTACGAAAACGATAAACGGGGATTCGTAAAAAGGGTTTCTGAACAAATCAGCCATGTTCCCTACCCTATGGATTTAAACATTATGAGCACCCACCCCGACAGCTACAAACAACTGGAAGGAAACCAAGAATTTGTAAAACTGATAAAACAAAAAGAAGCTGAAATAAGTTTGAGAAAGATGTTCTATCTACCTAAAGATCAGATATCAAAATATGAAAGTCAATTACAGGATGGCGACATTGTTGGCTTAACCACTTCTGTTGAAGGACTTGATATAACTCATGTTGGAATAATTGTTCATGTAAACGGACAGGTTCACCTGATGCATGCCTCTTCAAAAGAGATGAAAGTCATTATTTCTGACCAGACACTTGAAGATTACTTGAATGGCAGAAGTTCTGTCAGCGGAATTATGGTGGCAAGACCACTTTAATAAAATGTACTCCTGGTATTGAATCGGATAATAACGCACATAACAAAACGTTTAGTATTTGAAGCTAAAAATCAACTTAAAAACAGAAATCTGTAACTCAAAATACATTAATCTATGAAGAAAACAATTAAAGGAACGATAATCGTTCTGGCTTTAATTTTAGGAAGCATTTCTTTTTCCAAAGCCCAGGAAGTTGGGGTTCGGTTTGGTGCTGTTAGCGCAGGAAATATTGCAATAGACGGTGTTTTTTCTACCAGCAAATACAGTCGTTTGCATGGCGATATTTCATTCGGAAAAGTAGTATCGGCTGACCTTTTATGGGATTTTGTTTATCGTCCTATTTCTGATGAATCATTTAACTGGTACATGGGTGTTGGACCGTACCTTGGTATATTTGACAATGATGCTACTTTAAACTCGGATACAGAATTTCAGTTGGGAGGAGCATTTGAGATAGGGATAGAATACCGTTTCTACAATGTTCCTATCGCCCTTGGGCTTGACTACCGACCTGCTCTGGAAGTGGTCCAAACCACGCAGTTGCATCTCGACGGCTTTGGATTCAATATCCGTTACATTTTTGGTCAATAACCACATATAATAGGAAAGGCGCTAAAATGCGCCTTTTTATTTCAATACATTGACGTTCCCTTCATTTTAAAATACCTCCTTAACAACACCTTCTTCAGATCCCTCACGATAACCTGATGAGCAACCACTTCCACGTCAGTATAGTCAGGTAATTCAAGGCGTGTTTTTCGGATGTCACGGTCACTGATATCTACCTGGTATAAAACAGACAAAAGCAGGTCGTACTTTCGTTCAAAAAGATCTGTTATCTGGTCGGTAAGCTGCGAATGTAATTCATGGTAAGCATTCTCTGTATTCCCCGAAAAAGTAATCTCCACACCAAACATTCCAAAATCCTTCATGATTTGTTCTGCAGTTTGACGCACAATCTCTTCACGGTTGAGTAAAAACTGTATATTTTGATTACTTACCTCGGGCAGATGCATTTTTACTTTTTTTTCGAAAGATACGATTTAATTAGCTGGTTATGCGGAGTCTGAAAGCGTTTTTCTATCTTTATTGGAAAGAACCAATTAAAGCTAACATTATGAAAAGACTGGTATTTATCTCTCTTTCAATTTTATTCACATTCAGTCTTTCGGCACAGAACAATTTCAGTAACCCGGCCATTAGTATAGGTGTTGTTGTTGAAGATATTCAAAAATCGATCGATTTCTACACTCAAATTATTGGGATGGTTAAAACTGGTGAATTCTCTGTTTCAAAAGAAAAATGCGCAGAACTTGGCCTTACCGACAGTTATCAGCTCGACGTAACAGTTTTAAAACCAATCAACAGTGAAACGTCTACAGAATGGAAACTGATGAGTCTTGGAACCAAGTCAAAACATCCGAAACAGAAATACATGAGTGATGACACAGGAATTCAGTACGTCACTATTTTTGTAAAAGAAATACAGCCAGTTCTCGACCGCGCTAAAAGCAATAATGTTAAAATTTTAAGCGGCCAGCCATCTGTTTTAGACGATGGACGAAAGTTTCTTCTCCTTCAGGATCCTGACGGAAATTTCCTTGAAATAATTGGCAATAAGTAGATTTTATTCATTCAGGAAAATACATGTAAAATAATCTTGAATACCGAAAAACTATGTTTCATAACAAGAATTTATTTTTATTCGAAAGCATAATAACTTTCGTTTGAAATTTATTTTAATTTTGTAAGCGAAGAAATCAACAGAAAACCGGCTCATGATTTTCAATATTCAGCGCTTCTCAACTCATGACGGAATCGGCATACGTACGGTAGTTTTTTACAAGGGCTGCCCGTTAAGTTGCTGGTGGTGCAGCAATCCCGAGAGTCAGTCATTTGATTACAGTGTACTTTACCATAAGAAATTCTGTCAGAACTTTGGCGATTGTATCAAAGTTGAAAGCAAAGCGATTATCCGAAATGAAAAGGGTTTGCAGATCGACCGCTCATTAATTAAAAACCCGGAGACTTTGCGAAATGTATGTCTTACCAAAGCGTTGACTATTTCAGGCGAAAAGCTTAGCGTGGAAGAAATCCTTACAGAAATAGAAAAAGACCTTCCCTTTTACAGAACTGATGGTGGTGTTACCCTTTCAGGAGGAGAACCGCTTTCGCAGGGAGAAAACATGGTGGAATTATTACGGGAATTAAAACAAATGCAGATCAGCGTAAATATGGAAACTACGCTGCATGTGAAATGGGAAAAGCTGGAGCGTTGTATTGGATTAGTAGATACTTTCCTTGCAGACCTAAAACATACCAACAAAGAAAAGTTTAAAAAACATACAGGCGGAGATAGTCTGCTCGTGATGTCCAACCTGGTAAAACTGGATCATTCAGGAGCTAATTATGTGATCCGTATTCCGGTAATTCCCGGATTTAATCATACTGAAAAAGAAATATTTGAATTAATTGACTTTGCTTCTTCACTTAAAAATGCCAAGGAAATCAACTTCCTTCCTTACCACACTTTTGGCGAGGAGAAATATAAAATGCTGGATTTACCCTATAAGATGAAAGGGGTTAAACCGGTCGAAGACCGAGAGTTGGCGCCTTATTTACAATATGCAAAAGGAAAAGGATTCCAAGCAAAAATTGGAGGCTGATATGATTACTGACAAAAAAACGACAAAAGTGACCAAAAGAATTGCTAACCTTCGGGAAAGAGTGTTAAGCACCAAACCTTCGGTATGTACCGAACGGGCTAAATTCTATACCGAAGTGTACCGTGAAAATGAAGATCAGCCGGTAATCATCAAACGTGCACTGGCGCTGGAAAAAACGCTCAAAGAAATGAGCATCTTTATCGACGAAGGAGAGTTGATCGTTGGAAATCAGTCGTCGCAACACCGTGCAGCACCCATTTTTCCGGAATATGCGGTTGACTGGCTGCCCGAAGAAATGGATGATCTGAATAAACGTCCTGGTGATGCTTTTTTTATTACGGAAGAGCACAAAACAGAATTGCGCGAGATTGCTGCCTGGTGGAAAGGCAAAGTGCTTTGGGACAAAGGTCGTGCTTTAATGTCACAGGAACTGTGCGATTTGCAGGATTCCGCTATTATTAAAGCTACCGGAAACCTGACTTCAGGCGATGCACACATTGCCGTTGATTTTTACAAAATACTGGAAGTTGGATTAAACGGTTATCTTGAAGAAATTTCATCCTATCATAAACGAGTTGATCGTACCACCATCGATGGAGTTAAAAAAGATCATTTTTATTATTCTCTCGCTATTTCAGTTCGGGCCTTTCAGGGTTTTATCCAACGTTTTTCAGCATTGGCACTTTCAATGAGTTTGCTGGAAGATAATGCTGAACGTGAAGCTGAACTCCGGTTGATCGCTGAAAACTGTACACACATTTCAGAACATCCTCCAAAAGATTTTTACCAGGCATTACAGTTAACCTACTTTGTGCAATTGGTACTTCAGATTGAGAGTAATGGTCACAGTGTTTCGCTGGGAAGAATGGACCAGTACCTCTACCCTTTCTATCAGCACGATAAACTTACAGGAAACATCACAGAAGAGAAAGCTTCTGAGTTACTCGAAAACACATGGATCAAACTAATGTCAATCAACAAGATACGTCCGTGGTCACACACGCGTTTTTCGGCTGGTGGGCCACTTTACCAAAATGTAACAATTGGCGGACAAACAACAGAAGGAAAGGATGCCGTAAACGAACTAAGCTTCCTGATCCTCGAATCAGTTGGGAATATGAAGTTGACCCAGCCTAATCTTTCGGTGCGTTTTCATAAAAACATTGACCAACGATTTATGCTGGAATGTATGCGCGTGATTGAGATGGGATTTGGAATGCCGTCGTTTAATAACGATGAGATTGTGATTCCTGAACTGATCAACCTGGGAGTGGAAAAAGACGACGCATTTAATTACTCGGCTATCGGTTGTATCGAAATTGCAGTTCCCGGGAAATGGGGCTATCGTTGTACAGGCATGAGTTTTCTGAATTTTATGCGCGTATTCCTTGCTTCCATGTACGATGGGTTGGACAAACAAACCGGGAAAACGTTTTACAAAGGAACCGGTTATTTCAAGGATTTTGAAAGCTTCGACGAAGTATATAAAGCATGGCAACATCAGGTGAAATTTTATGCGAAGAAAACCATTGAAATTGACACTGCGGTTGACACTGCACTCGAAGAAAATGTGCCTGATATTCTGTGTTCCACTTTTGTGGATAGTTGTATACCTCGTGGGAAAACAATCAAAGAAGGTGGCTCGAAATACGATTTTGTATCGGGTTTGCAGGTTGGTATCGCCAACCTGGGAAACTCACTGGCTGCCATAAAAAAACTAGTTTTTGAGGAAAAAAGAATTACAAAAGAACAGTTGTTGCATGCCATCGAGACTAATTTCGAAGGACAGGAAGGTGAAAAAACAAGACAGCTCTTGCTAAACTTTGCTCCCAAATACGGGAATGACGATGATTACGTGGATCTGCTTTTAAAAGATGCCTACAATGAATTTATTGACGAAATTGAAAAATACCACACCACCCGCTACAACCGGGGGCCAATCGGGTGCCGTTATTATGCTGGAACTTCCAGTATTTCTGCCAACGTACCAAACGGCGCAGTAGTACCAGCCACTCCTGACGGAAGAAAAGCTTTCACACCGGTAGCTGAAGGGAGTTCACCATCTTCGGGAACCGACGTATTAGGCCCGACCGCTGTTTTTAAATCGGTTGCGAAATTACCTACCAAGCGAATTATGGGCGGCGTGCTGCTAAACCAGAAATTATCGCCGGCAACCATTTCAAAAGACGAAGACAAGCAGAAACTGATTTCAATTATTCACACGTTCTTTGCTGATCTGAAAGGTTGGCATGTCCAGTATAATATTGTTTCAAGAGAAACACTTTTAGCGGCAAAAAAACACCCGGAAAAATACCGCGACCTGATAGTAAGAGTGGCCGGTTATTCGGCATTTTTCACTACTTTGTCACCTGATACACAAGATGATATTATTGCCAGAACAGAACATACTTTGAAAATATAAAAAAACCAAAAACTAAACTTCGAACCAATGAACAAACTGCTTTGTGGCGTAGATATTGGCGGTACAAAATGCGCAACTGCTCTGGTAGATTTGAATGGGAAAATAGTGGATAAAATCAACACCTGTGCCCATGTCGACCTGAACGAAGATTCGATGGTTAAACTTATTGCCGACCAGATCAAAGAGCTTTTCAGCAGAAATAATTTACAAGAGTCGGACGTGGAAGGAATTGGCATTGGATGTGCCGGCCACATTCGTTTTAAAGACGGAGTAATCATTACAACCTCAAACCTAAAAGGTTTTAAAAATTACCCGTTGCGTGATAGAATACAGGCGTATTTCAATATTCCGGTCATTCTCGATAACGATGCCAATGCACAGGCTTTTGGCGCTTTTAAATTTGGCGCGGGACGCGGATACAACGACATGGTTTTTCTGACTATCAGCACTGGCATTGGGGCAGGAATTATCATCAATAATAAACTTTACAGAGGATTTACCGGAACTGCCGGTGAATTCGGACACACTATTATTGAACCAAACAGCGACCTTACCTGTACCTGCGGAAATAAAGGCTGTATAATGGCGCATGCCTGTGGAATGGCGCTTCCGTATTTATACGAGAAGAAAATAAAAGAAGGCAAAGTCAGCAAGTTAAACCTGCCGCCAAACTTTGATATTTCGAAATTAAGTGGTCAGATATTAAAGAAAGGCCTTGATATGGATGACCCGGTTTCGAAGGAAATTATTTCAGATAGCGCGTATTATGTTGGATTGGGCATTTACAACATTTTCCAGACGCTGAATCCACCTTTGGTGGTTTTGGGTGGTGGGCTTACCAACTGGGGAGATTTCTACCTCGATAAAATTAAGGCTACTTTTAAAGAACTGGCGCGCGATATGATCTTTGATCCAATGGAAATAGTAATCTCCAAAATAGGTGCCGATGCTGGTGTAATCGGCGCGGCTGCCTTAACACTTGAATAATGTTGAACGAACGACAAAATAAGATTCTTAAAATACTGGGGCAAAATGATCAGACCTCGGTGAACGAACTTTCAGAAAAGTTGGAAGTTTCTTCAGTAACCATCCGGCAGGATTTGAAATTTCTGGAAGCAGAAGGATTGTTAAAAAGAGTGCACGGAGGTGCGGTTTTGAAGGATGCCGACGACCTTACCAATCGCCTCGGGATGAATTATGAAAAGAAACTTCGTATTGCAAAAAGAGTCGCATCCTATGTTCAGGAAGGTGAAACCATTCTGATTGAATCGGGTTCGGTGAATGTATTGTTGGCCCGCGAATTACTAAAGATCAAAAAAGTCACAATCATCACCACCAACGTTTATATTGCCCGACAGTTCCGCAAAAATGATCAGGCAAATATTATTATCCTGGGAGGCATTTACCAGCACGACAGCGAAACGCTTGTGGGAAAAATCACCAAAGCATGTATCGACCAGATTAACATTGACAAAGCTTTTATTGGTATTGATGGCTATTCCAAAGAAGCTGGCTTTACAATCCGTGATCTTTTCCGGGCCGAGATTTCAAGTTACATTATTCAAAAAGCAAGAGATGTTTTTATTGTAAGCGATTCAAGTAAGTTCGGAAAAACTGAACTAACCAACATCTGCTTCCCGAAAGATATTCAGCATTTAGCAACTAATAGCGATTTAATGACGGAGTTTAAAGATGAACTTGAGAAAGCCGGTGTGGATGTGATTCTGGCCTAATACAATTGCTACTTATTACTTAACATCAAATTCTAAATAACATTTTCTTAAAATGCCTTAATTGCTGACTATCAATAATTTGTTTGAATTTCTTATTTGAACTGAAATACACCAGGGTGAAGGATTCATTTTTTTACTAATTTCGAACAGATAATAATTTTGTTCGACAATAAAAGATTTGGAGATGGCAAGGCAAAGAAAAATAGAAGAAGGATACAGGACACTGAGCCTGGGTGAAGAGATCTTTAACAGCATCACACATGGAATTGGAACGCTATTAAGTATTGCTGCATTGGTTGTTCTGGTGGTATTTGCAAGTATCAGGGGAAATGCCTGGCACATTGTAAGTTTTAGCATTTTTGGTGCTACTTTGGTATTATTGTACCTGGCATCGACGTTGTATCACAGTTTCACCAAAGAAAAGATAAAAAACCTTTTTGCCCGCTTCGATCACGCTGCCATATTTCTTTTAATTGCAGGAACCTACACTCCCTTTGTTTTGACAATCTTAAGAGGGGCATTGGGTTGGACAATTTTTGGAATTATCTGGGGACTTGCAATTGCAGGTATAGTTATTCGCTCAATTTATCTCACCCGTTTTCGTAAACTAATGGTGGGAATTTATCTGGGCATGGGCTGGATGTTCCTGATAGCTGTTGTTCCGATGGTTCGTAATCTTCCAACTGTAAGTTTGATCTTTTTGGTCCTTGGCGGACTATTTTATTCCATTGGGGTTGTTTTTTATCTGTGGCGTTCCTTAAAATACGGACATGGAATCTGGCACCTATTTGTGTTAGCCGGTAGCATTATGCACTTCTTTTCAGTTTTATATACACTCAATTAGTAGATTATCTCAGCAGTCTTTTAAATCTCGTGTAAGCAGCTTCCCAATCAAGATCAGGATTGGGTTGATATTCTATCATTTCAAACGAATCGTGAACAACTTTTCGAATCTCATCAAGTGAACCTACCGCTCCCATTGCCCTTGCCTGAATCATCAGATTACCGATAGCGGTAGCTTCGGTTGGGCCTGCAAAAACAGGTATTCCAAGTGCATCGGCAGTTAACTGGTTCATCATGCTGTTATTGGCTCCTCCACCGATGATATGCAGACGTTCAATCTTGTTTCCGGTAACCGATTCAATCTGTTCGATGGTAAATTTATATTTCAATACCAGGCTGTCGTAAATACAACGGGCAACTTCGCCTTTATTTGATGGCACCGATTGTCCCGTCTGCTTACAGTAATTTTCAACTGCGATTGGCATATTACCCGGATTCAGAAAGACAGGATCGTCGGGATTAATTAAACATTTGAAATATTCGGACTCAATGCTCATATCAACAATCTGCTGCCATTCTAAAATTTCCTTCTCATCCCAAATGCGTTTGCATTCCTGAATAAGCCACATTCCCATTATATTTTTCAAAAACCTTGTTGTTCCATCCACACCTCCTTCATTGGTGAAATTCATTGCTAAAGTATGTTCCGATACAAGTGGCTGCTTACTTTCAATACCAAGCAACGACCAGGTACCTGAACTCAGATAAGCCCAGTTTTCACCTGTGGCAGGAACAGAAACAACAGCAGAGGCTGTATCATGCGATGCCACTGCAATACAAGGGATCTCCGAACTTCCGGTATCATCCTGAATTTCCTTCAAAATAGGACCAATTTCGGTACCCGGCAAAATCAACTCTTCAAACAGGTCAGCTTTTAAACCGGCTGCATCCAGCAATCTCACTTCATATTCAGCTCTTCCAGGTTTTAGCAGTTGAGAAGTACTTGCAATTGTGTATTCGTTTTTTCTGACCCCTGTAAATAAATAGTTTAAAGTATCGGGGGTGTATAACAAACTTCCGGCAATTTGTAAACGAGAGTGTTTTTCTTTGTTAGACGCAAATAATTGAAACAAGGTATTAAACTGCATAAACTGAATTCCTGAAAGCAGGTAAGTTTCTTTTTTAGGCAGAATTTCAAAAAATGCTTCCATGGCATTATCAGTACGATGATCGCGATAGGCGAAAGGCAAACCAATCAGCTGACCTGATTCTGAAACAAGTGAATAATCCACCCCCCAGGTATCAATACCAATCGAGTCGGGTTGAATATTATGTTCCTGGATGCATTTTTTCAAACCCGTTTTAAGTTCTTCGAACAAACTGTAAATGTTCCAGTAATAACTACCGTGAATTCGGATCATCTGATTTTTAAATCGATGTATTTCGTTTAATTCAAGATGACTATTTCTCAAAGTGCCTAAAATAGCCCGACCACTCGAAGCTCCCAGATCAAATGCCAGAAAATATTTATTGTTCATATACAAGATTCCGTTTAACATGCAAAATAATCATTTCTGGTCATTTTAGGTATCCTGTCGTGTCTTGGATTTTTTAAGTATCAATCAGAAACCATAAGATTAAAAGAATATTGAGATGCTTGACTTTATGATAAAAATAGTCGAATTTTGTTTTTCAATTTTAACAATATTAAACTCATGAACTCACAAATTAAAATTATCCTGTTAGCAATTATTGCCATGTTGATTTCTGAAGTAGCTTTTAGTCAAAGTTTTCTTGACCGTGTAAAACAAAAAGCCAAAGACAAGATTGAGAAACGACTGGATGATAAAGTTGACCAGGAAATTGACAAAAGCCTTGATAAAGTTGAGAATTCAATTGATTCTTTAGGCAATACAGGATCAGACACAGACGCCGGTATATCAAGAGAAGCTGCTATGCAAAACCGGATGAATTCTATGCTAAAAGGAATGGGGATGTCGGGAGAACCAGTACCCATAGAAAACAGCTATTCCTTTTCAAAACTGGTACAAATGCATATTGAAATGTACGACAGTGAAGAAAATAAAACCAGTAACGGTGAGTTTATTACGCGCCTAAATCCGGATAAGGGAAGCTTAGCATATGAAGTAGTTTCTGACGACAGAGGAGGTAATGATCAGGGTTTATTTATAATCGATACAAAAAACAAAGCCATGATTTTACTGAGCGACAAAGACGGTGAAAAAACCGGGGTGGTTTATGGCCTGGGAACTTTCTTTGAGGATGTGAAAAATACAGATGATGGGGATTATCAGACAGATGAAACTATTGAAGATGTTGAATTTCTACATCCTGATATAAAGAAGACGGGTAAAACCAAAAATATTGCCGGCTATAAGTGCGAGCAATACCTGTATAATACTGATGATGTTGACTCAGAATTTTGGATAACCGATGAATTAAAAACCAGTGACCGGGACTTTTTCAGTACCTTATTTAAAACCAGTGTTATGACGTATGGTATGGGTTACGGATATGTTATGGAATCGACATCAAAGGACAAAGCTACCGGGAGCACGAGTAAAATGCAGGTAACAAAAGTTGATAATAACGCATCGTCAACGTTTAATCTATCAAACTATCAAATCACCAATCTTGGAACTTTTCAAATGCCTGCCGGAAATGAATAAGCCACTTTAGATTTTCAAATTCAGTTTAAAAAAATCTATCCTCCCTTCTGGCAGCACACCAGGTAACCGGGAGGATAGATTTTTTTGTACAAAGTCATAAGCTCAATAAATATTCAGCACTCGCATTAAAAGTTTCCGGATCCATTTCCACATAAAAATTCTGAACACCGCCCACTTTGGAAGCTTCAAAAAGTTCATTCCAATCCACGATACCTTGTCCCACCGGAACCTGATTTTTCAAATCTTCAGCATAATCCGATAAATGTGCTGAAATAAATCTGCCAGGATAGTTTCTAAAATAATCAGCTGCCTTGTAACCAATATTTATTACAGCCACCTGAAATTGCATTTTAACAAGATCAGGATCAAGCACTTTGAGCATTTCATCATAAATCAACTCCTCTCCTCTTTTTTCAAATTCCATATGATGGTTGTGATATCCTATTTGAATTCCTGCAGCTTTGGTTTTTTCGCCCATTACGTTTAGTTCATCACATGCTTTGCGATACTCATCAACCGACCCGTCAGGCAGCCAAAAACTGGATAGAATCATTTGTTTCATTCCCAATTGCGTCGCCCATTCAATCCTGTTTTCCAAACTGTCGCGCAATTCACCGAAAGTATAATGAGAACTGCTGCAAACCAGTCCCTGATCATCAATCATTTTTTTTAGTTCAGTACCTGAATACTTGTTGAGTGGACCAAAGCCTGAATCGATATACCCGAGTGGCGAACACATTTCAAGTTCTTTGTATCCCATATCTGCCATCTTTTTCAGGGTCCCTGAGAAATCCTGAACAAGTTGTTCCCGAATGGTCCATGTCTGGAATCCAAAAGATTTTGCGGATGAAGAGCATCCTCCTAATCCGAAAGGGATCTGACCAAGAAGTGCTGTTGATCCTAATGCTACTCCTGTCGTTTTTAAAAATTCTCTACGCTTTGTTTTCATTTTTATTGGTTTAGCTATTTTATTTCAGAAACAAATTAGTGAAAGCTTAAATTTTTATATCTCATCCAAACTCCAGCCTTTTCGGTATTCACGAGTCAAATATTTATTTACATCCGGAACATTTGTTATTTTCCTGGAAGCGGCATCGTACTTCAGGTTTTTCCCGGAACGAAGTGCAGCTGCATATAAATTTACCGCTTCTGTGATAGGCCATGCATTGCGGAATGAACCGTCGGTTTGTTCTCCATTTTTAATAGCATCAACAAATCGCCTAACCCCTGAAGCGCGTTCAAACTTATCATTTATAGTATGTTCTTCAGCTAATTTTTTATCGCCTGACAAAACATACGGATCTCTTAAATTGAATTCAGAAGACATAATGATTCCTTTTTCGCCGACAAACATCATCCCTTCAACAGGAAGTTCTTTATCATTTTCATATAATTCAACAGGAGTGGGAGGACGCATTCCGCCGTCGTACCAAATTAAATCGACAGCTCCTCTCCAATTATTGGCAGGATATTTAAAACGACATGAACTGGCGTACGGGAAAGAATAATCATTTCTTAATTGATAAGCAGTTCTCTCGTCTGTCAGACCACAAACATGACTTAATTGCGGTTCGACAAAAGTTGGATTTTTTAGTTCCAATCCGTTAAAAACAGTCCATAAACTATAATGTCCCATATCGGCCATTGAACCGCCGCCAAAGTCGTACCAGCCACGGAAAACCATGTTGGTGTAATGTGGATGGTAAGGTCGCTCGGCTTCAGGCCCCAGCCATAAATCCCAATCAAATCCGTTTGGAACCGGAGGTTTGTCTTTTGGAATTTCAGGATACTGCGGCCATACCGGTCGGTTTGACCAATTATGAACTTCTTTTAATTGACCGATTACTCCGGCTTTGATCCATGCTAAAACCTGAACCATGCTACCATTGCTTTCCCATGGAATAAAATGCGTTGTAACATCAGACTTTTTTGCCAACTCAATAACGCGGAAGCCTTCTTCTAGGCGATTGGCAATTGGTTTATGCATGGTAAGATGGATGCCTCTTTTCATAGCAGCTGCAGCCATCACACCATGCAAATGATCCGTTGCCATGATTTTCACAGCATCTAAATCTGGCTGTTTTTCCAGCAACTCCCGAAAATCGGTGAAAGTGGCACATTCATATTTCTTACCGGTTGTACTTCCGTAATAGCCTTCTACCACTTCTTTTCCGGTGTTCAAACCACCCGGAATTTTTCCATCTCCTCCAGGTTTCCAGTCAGGATTATTCATGCACTTCCGCAGACTGTCTCGCAAACCGTTTGGACTCCAGTCGTAATATCCAAATGCTTCTCTTTGAGGATCGCATACTGCCACAACCTGAACGTCGGGCAGCTGAAGAAGATCGGGCATTTCTCTCATGCCCTGTGTTCCGCAGCCAATATAGGCTATATTTATTTTATCGCTGGGTGCAATGTGCCTGCCCCCCAACACCGACGATGGAACGATAGTTAATCCAACGGCAGCAGTAGATACTCCGCCAATAAAAGTTCTGCGATTGATAGATGAGCTCATAATGATAGGTTTAGATTTGTTCCCTTAAATTTAACTATTTCTGAAGCAAATAAAAATGGTAATTCACAACAAGGTCATATAAACAAAAAAAAGCAGGACTATGTCCTGCTTTCATAAACAATATTTATCGATTTATTATCCGTGTTTTTCAGAGAGATAACGTTCTGCATCAATAGCCGCCATACAGCCGGAACCTGCTGCCGTAACTGCCTGACGATAGATTGAATCCTGAACATCGCCACAGGCAAAAACCCCTGGTACTTTTGTTTTAGATGTACCCGGAATCGTTTTTATATATCCAATCTCATCTGTGTCAATAAAATCCTTAAAAATATCCGAATTCGGTTTATGACCAATTCCGAGGAAAAATCCGTCAATTTTAATCTTCACTTCTTCTTCATTTGCTTCTCCCTGGTTTTTTACCAAGACGGCACCTTCTACAACTCCATTGTCACCGAATAAACCTTTGGTCTGATGTTTCCACAGAATTTCAATATTGGGTGTCTTCATGGTACGTTCAGCCATAACTTTAGAAGCACGAAGTTCATCACGACGAACAATCAGGTATACTTTTCGGCACAAGCCTGCAAGGTACATGGCTTCTTCAGTTGCGGTATCACCGCCACCAACAACAGCTACATCTTTCCCCCTGTAGAAAAAACCGTCGCAGGTCGCGCAGGCTGAAACACCACCACCCGCATATTTTTTCTCGTCTTCCAAACCAAGATATTTTGCGGTTGCACCTGTAGCGATTATTACTACTTCAGATTCGATGATTTTTGTATCATCAATCCAGACTCTGTGAATATCACCTGAGAAATCAACCTTTGTAGCCATCCCCCACCGAACATCGGTTCCGAAGCGTTCTGCCTGTTTCTTCAAGTCTTCCATCATTACGGGTCCCGTAACACCTTCCGGATAGCCGGGGTAATTCTCCACCTCGGTAGTAGTAGTTAACTGACCTCCAGGTTGCAATCCTTCGTACATTACAGGTGATAAATTAGCACGTGCAGCATAAATTGCTGCTGTGTATCCCGCAGGACCTGATCCAATGATCAGACTTTTAACACGCTCTATATCGGTTATTTCACCAATATTTTTTTCTTCGTTTTCGTTGATATCAAGTGGTTTAAACATGACTTTATTTTTTGATCGCCAAAAATACAAAACAATGTGGTTACATCTAAAAAAAAGTCATTGATTCTAAACATATGCGATAAATGAATTCTATCACTTCACTTTTTCAAGGGATTTTGAAAAAACACTTTGTAAAGAAAAATAGTAGCGTTACATTTGCAGGCACAATTTACGGGATGTAGCGCAGCCTGGTAGCGCACTCGTCTGGGGGGCGAGGGGTCGCAAGTTCAAATCTTGTCATCCCGACTTACTGATAATCAAGGAGTTAAAATAATTTTTAACTCCTTTTTATTTTCTCATGGGTACAACATAGGTACAACAAATTCCACCAATACATATCACCATATACCACCATATATCGGTTACAAAAAGAATGTTATCCAACATTTTGAAGTCTAATACCGTCTAAACAACGTCAAAAGCTACCACCGCAACTGTTTCCACTTGTTTACGCCTGTCTGATTCAGTAATTTTAGTTTCATGATTTTCAATGCCATTGAAAACAGAAACCAAAACCAGTTTTATAAAATAAAGTTGTTGAAATGGAAGCTATTATTCAGAAAACAGGAAAGTTATTGTACCTGCTCAACCGAAAAGGATATAGATTTCTCAATACCCGGATATTAAAAAACCAGACTTCAGTAATTATTTCGATCATGCTGGTTTGTTTAAGTACTTTCCTTATTATGTTTTGGGCGTTGGGATATCGGGTTTATAAGGTCATAATATTCACATCGATTGCCTTAATAATGCAATTCGTCATTTTAGTTTTTGTTGGCTCCCGGCGAGAGGCTAAACGTCTTCACCAAAATAATTCCATCTCTTTTTTTCATTTCATCAGAAGTAACTTAAATGGAATTAATCTGCCTGATTTGGGATTTAGTGAACCGGACCTTGAAAATTTAAACCTGCTGTTGAATGGATTTGAGCCAACGAGCAGAATCGATTTCTGCCTGGTTTCAGATAACCGGATTGCTGCCGATTATAAAAAACTGTTCCGCATTCTTCACCTGCTCATTGAGGGTGGTATTAATGATTTTAAAAAGGAGCGAAAAGAAATGCTATTCAAATTCATTGAATCTACCTTTACTTTAAACGGTTCAGAGGTTAACAGGGCGAGTTTGAACTCGCGGTTTTCAGAGTTTGTGAATGAAAGTGAAACGGAATTTTCTGAAAACCTGAAGGTATTTCAGAAAATTCTTTTTAGTTAGACGGTATTCTTCCCGTAATTCTCCCGTAACCGCAATTACCTTCTTGATATACTGCTACATACAGGCACATATTTGCTGATGGAAATTTTACGCTTCTGGCGTCATTAATCATCAAATATTTACTGTATGGAAAACGAAACATTCATTTCAAAAAAAGTTCTGAGTGAACTTAAGCAGATTAAAAACCTGCTCTTCGAAAACAAAACAGTTCTGAACGTGGAAGAGCTGGCCCAATACACCGGGTTATCTAAAAGCAAAATCTATAAGTTGCTTAGTCAAAAACTTATCCCTACCGGGAACAATGCCAATATCCGGCAAAAATTCTTTTACAAAAAGGACATCGACCTCTGGCTAATGGGAACATCCAAAGAAGAACTGGATTTGGAAGAAGAGTTCAACAAAATGTTAGCAGAAAACAGAAAAAGATAAGATATGGGATTTTCCAAATTACAATGCGATAAAGCCAGAGAAATTTCAATTACTGAATTTCTTAAAAAATCCGGATTTTCTCCGGTAAGGGAAAATCAGAACTTAGCGTGGTACCTCAGTCCGATTCGGGATGAAAAAGAAGCCTCATTTAAAGTTTCAAAAATTCTTAACCGATGGTATGACCATGGCATCGGGAAAGGTGGAAATATTATCGACCTGGTCATTGAGATGAATAATCATTGTAGTG
>DAOPJR010000055.1:0-22344 GCA_035399765.1 Draconibacterium sp.
TATCTTCTTGTTGGTCTGCTGGTTGGGGCTGCAGCCGTTTATTTTATCTTCAACTCGAAGCTTCAGAAAGCCAGTTCTGAGTCCGAAAAAGAGTTACTACAAAAGGAAAATGAGTTTCGCGGGCAGGTGGTGGAAGCAGATAAACAACGGCTGGTGTGGGAAGAACGTTACAATTCGCTGAAACGTGACAGTGAAGAGTGGAAAACTGAGTTGGAGAAAATCAGATCGGAGAATACGATTCTTGTTGGACGATTGGAAAAAGCTAAAGTGGAATACCTCAACCTTCAGGAAAAACTGAACACACAGAAAGCCGAACTGGAAGAACTGCAAAAGAAATTCACCACCGAGTTTGAAAACATTGCCAATAAAATTTTGGAAAAAAACAGTGAGAAATTTACCGCCGCTAACCAGAAAAATATTGGAGAGGTACTGAATCCTTTAAAGGAGAAAATTCTGCTGTTTGAGAAGAAAGTAGAAGATACCTATCAAAAAGGATTAAAAGACCAGACAGAACTCCGTGCTGAATTGCTGAAGTTGTATGATTTGAATAACAAAATCAGTGAGGAAGCAAACAACCTGACGAAAGCACTTAAAGGTGACGTGAAAAAACAGGGAAACTGGGGTGAAGTAGTGCTGGAGCGCATTCTGGAACGTTCGGGTTTGAATGAAGGCGAGCAGGGCTATCAGAAACAGTTCAGTGATGTTACAGATGATGGTAAGCGCGTACAGCCTGATATTGTGATCAATCTGCCTGATAATAAACACATTATTGTCGACTCGAAAGTTTCTCTAATTGCCTATGAGAGGGCTGTTAATGCTGAAAATGAAGAGCAACGCCAGAAGTTTGTAAAGGAGCATCTTCTGAGTTTAAGGAATCACATTAAAGGACTGAGTGAAAAACATTACCAGACAGCAAGCAAATTGAATTCGCCCGACTTCGTTTTGTTATTTATTCCCATTGAAGCATCGTTTAGCGTGGCTATCCAGGAAGACCAGGAATTATTTTCATTCGCCTGGGACCAGAAGGTGGTGATTGTAAGCCCATCAACTTTACTGGCTACTTTGCGTACTGTTTCATCTATTTGGCAACAGGAAAACCAAACGCGAAATGCTTTGGAAATTGCACGGCAAAGCGGGGCACTTTACGATAAATTTGTTGGTTTTATTGCGGACATGGAGGGAATTGGTAAAAACATCGAAAGCACCCGAAAATCGTACGATTTGGCGATGAATAAACTGCAAACCGGTTCAGGAAACCTGGTTCGGCGTGTTGAGAGCATTCGAAAACTGGGAGCAAAAGCCACCAAAGAACTTCCCGGCCAATATACCGGAGAAGAATAAAATACGATTATTAAAAAGGAGTTTAGAACCGGGTATCTTTGGTACTTCCCTGCATCATGAAAATCCACTGAAAATTTTCGTCAATCATTTTCATAGCTTCCAGATCCTTTTTGTTTTTGGTAAAAACCACACCATCTTTTCCAGTAACAATACTCTCGAGTGTTACATGACGTTTGTTGCTTGGTTTTTCTACATCCGAAAACCAAATATTGCTTACGGTTACCTGGTAGGAGTTGCCATTTTTTTCAACTTCAAAAGTTGCATTCATCGGGTCTTTTAAAAAATCCGCGATCTTACGGCTTTTCAAATCCTTATAATTCCAGTTCAGGTTATAATTTACAATTACACCGTTCATGGTATTCTCATTTGTTCTTTTTATCTGGAACCCACCACCCGGGGCATTGTACGATTTTAGCTTTTGTTCCAAAGCATCGAAATTAACACCCGAATTATAGGTTTTCTGAAAGTAGACATCTCGATTACGGAGGAAAAAATTTCCCTCATCTGAATCGCGGTAAGGATCACGGTTAAGTTGTGCGAAGGAACTAAAACTAAGTAAAATCAGCAACTGAATGAGGATGAGTTTCATAAAGTTTGGTTTTTTGGTCGTTTTTATTGTATGATTTAAACAAATGTACTAAAATATGTGGTAGATATTGTTAAATTTGGTAGCAGATTAACCAAAGAACCGTAATATGAGATCAATCTTACCTGCAGTGGTATTATTGGGCGTAGTCATTACAGCATGTAATCTTTTTGCAAAGAAAGCAGTTGAAACCCCTCCTCCTGAAACGATTCCCGTGAAGACAGCCGAACAATTGCTGGCCGAAGAACAGGCACGGCAAGACAGTATTAAGAATGCTGAATATCTGCAAATGCAACAAACTCCGTTTGGTGATTTACGTTTCGGGATGAGTAAAGAAGAAGTAACCCAGAACAACGAGAAAAGACAAAAACTGGGAAAGTATTTCTATAATTTTTCTTACGGTTTTACTCCCGATGATCAGTTGTATAAGTTGAAGATAAGTTCGGATGGGGTGAAAACCATTCGATATGATTCTGACCTGAAAGCCAACTATCAGAACCTGTTTTCCATTATCAAAACAAAATATGGAGAACCCGAAACCCGGCATGAGTTTCCATCCATTTTCGATGTGCAGGATGTTAAAAAATATAGTATGAATAAATGGACAGAAGGCACGAAACAAATTCAACTGTCACTGCTCGAAAATGAAATAAATTCATATAGCGCAGTGTGTGAAATAACAGACATGAACAGGAATGCTGAAGAATTGGAGCGAGTACGTAAAGAAAAAAATAAAGACATTACTGAAGCTTCTGAGAAGTTCTGAAGATTATCGGGCTTAATTCGAAATTAATAATTAGCATTCTGCCTGGAATCATTCTATTTAACAAACTCAAGAATTTAAATTAAAGGAGTTAAACAAAATACGTTAGAATTATTTGTAATTTTCAAAAAAACCACTTATGAAAAAACAGCTATCTCTGGTACTGATTTTAATCTTTCCTTTATTCAGTATCTCCCAAAACATCGAGGAATCGGCTAAAAAGGCCAAGAGTTATGTGTCGTCGGAATACGACAGAAATGCGGTTACATTCATAGGGCTCGATTTTAACGAGAACCTGAGTACTGAAGTGTACCAAAAGATTTCAGAATTAAAGGTTCCTGACAAATTTTATGACAATTCAATTGAAGGTAACATTCTGAAACCAGGAGTGGGCCGTGAAAGTGTTTCGAATCAGTACACAGGTCTTGACGAAAATAAAATTCGGCAATGGTTAAATGACAATAAAGTTGGTCAGAAAATTCTTTCAGACTGGTTTAACCGTCAGGGCGATGGAAGTTTTAACGTGGAGACACTAAAAGAACGCGGGCTTTTTAATGCTAACGATAATGATTTCATGGTAGCCTCGGCTTCCAAACGTGGCGAATCTTCATTGATGGATATGGGTATGCAACTGGTAAATCAATCGTATGTTCTCGTTTTCGATTACAGCGATATCATGACCATGAAACAGTACTACGATAAAAATGAGGTTCCGGCTGATAAGCGAATAATGAACGGATTTCGCAGTAGTTTAAATACCTATCTGTTTAAACTCAACTTTAACGATTCAGTGGCAGCTACATTCTTCCAAAACTATTGGTTTGGCGCAAACGATCCGAATGCAGCAGCTAAGAAAGAAGCCTTTGAAAATGCCTCCTTCCCTTTTGTTTTTGTATCAAAACAGCATAACGATATTTCAAGTACACAGTACAACGAAGGTCAAACACTGGCACCCAAGGTGCAGAAAACCAAAGATCAGTTATTGGAGCAACTGGCCACCTCGTCGTTGGAAGCGGCGATGACCGATGTGGAAAATCAAAGACAGGAATTTAGAGTGAAAGCGATGGTGAGCTCGGTTCATCCGATTGCAGCTAAGATTGGTAAAAAAGAAGGTTTGAAATTCGATCAACGATATTTTGTTCTCGAAAATCGTGAAAGAAATAACGGAACATTATTTACAAAACGGATTGCAGTTGTCAAATCCATGTCAGTGATTGACAATAGAAAAGTTACAACCGGGCAAACCGATGCTTCGGAATTCTATCAGATAGCAGGCGGCGGTGTGGATAACTACGGAATGTTCCTGGAACAACACAACGATGTTGGTTTGAATCTCGCGTTGGGTTATAGTATGTCGGGTTTAACGGGTTATACAGGCAGGGCTGAATATTACATTTCGAAAGCGTTTGGTGGCTTTGTAAAGCCTGGAAAATCGGGTAAAGGATTAACCTCCATAAAAATTTATGTGGAAGGAGGCTACGATTTACAAAAAGATTACACTGTAGAAATATCAGACTTCACTGATAATTTTACGTTTATGCGTGTAAGTGGCGGGTTGGCTAAAGATTTTTATCCAATCAGTTTTTTGCACTGGGGACCATTTGTTGGTTATGGAGTTGAAGAAATCTCCTGGGAGAGCGAAGACAATGTTTCGGTATCTTCTGATTTTATTGAGGCTGGAGTACGTGTTGGGGTGAACCTTGCTCACAACATTCAGTTAATTGGCTCTGCCACTTATTATTCATTAATAACTTCTGAAATAAAAGATAGTGATACTAATGAGACAGAAGTGTTTGAATACAAAGATTATTTCAAAGACAGGATGGGATTGAGTTTGAATGTCGGAATCAGATTTATGTTCTAAAATTTAAATACTATGGCAAGAAGAATAAGTTTTATAGGAATGATCATTTTACTGATGTTTTCAGTAAGTGTATCAGCGCAAACCCGCAAACAAAAGAAGATGGCTGGTTATGTGATGGGAAATTACGAAGTAGAATGCATGGGGACCGGAATGGACGGAACGCAGCTGATTAAAGTATGGGGTTACGGTAAAAAACCCGATGTAGCTGCATACCAGGCAAAGAAAAATGCAGTTCATGCCGTTGTTTTTAAAGGTATAAACGGTGGACAGCCAGGATGTATGATGCGTCCGCTGGTTACCAAACCCGGTGCCGAAGTTCAGCACAGCGACTACTTTAATACATTTTTTGCCGACGGTGGTCATTACCTCAATTTCGTCTCGCAAACCGGTGATGGAACCATGGATCGTGTAAAAGTGGGTGGCAAACAATATAAAGTTGGTATTGTAGTAGCTGTAAAACACGCCGACCTCCGCAGAGAGCTTGAGGCCGCAGGAATTATTCAGAAATTAGGTCAAGGATTTTAAAATACGTGGAAGATGAGAAATTTACTATTACTGGTTACATTTATTTTATTTAGCTTCTCAGCTTTTTCTCAGGCTAAAAAACCGACAATTATGGTGGTTCCCAGCGACAACTGGTGTATTAAAAACGGGTATACACAGATGTACGATGAAATGGGAACAATGAAAACTCTGCCCGATTACAAAATGGCGTTGCAAAACGAAACTGATTTATTGATGACGATTTCCAAAATCAATACGATGATGGCAGACCGGGGTTTCCCACTGGTAAATCTCGAAACAGCTCTAAAAAACATTGAGCAGGAAGGTGCAGAGATTGCCATGCTGGGTAGTAAATCAGGAGGATCGATTACTGAAAGCCCGATTGATGTTCTGCAACGTACCGCCAATGCCGATATCATTATGCAGCTTACGTATGTGGTGAATCAGAATGGACCTCAACGTTCGGTTACTTTTATGTTGCAGGGACTTGATGCTTATACCGGAAAGCAAATCGCCGGTGCGCAGGGAACCGGTAATCCTTCATTTGCAACTGAAACTCCGGTTTTGCTGGAAGAAGCAGTGCTGGCACATATCGATGATTTCAATTCGCGTTTGCAGGATCATTTCAACGATTTGTTTGAAAACGGACGTGAAATTGCATTCCAGACCCGAATTTTTGATACTTCCATGGTCGATTTTGAGGAAGAGTTCGATTACAACGGAGAAGACTTGGAGTTGGGCGAAATTATCGAAGACTGGGTTTTTGATAACACGGTACAGGGACGTTTCAGTACCTCTACTTACACAGAAAATGTGATCCGTTTCGATCAGGTTCGCATACCTCTTTACGACGAACGCGGCCGTGCCAACGACACCCGTCGCTGGATACGTGATTTGCGCTCGATGCTCGGAAAACCACCTTTTAGCCAGGAGTGTAAAATTTATACACGCGGGTTAGGTGAAGTTTGGCTTATCGTAGGTGAAAAATAAAATCAGAAGTTATGAAAAGAATATTTTTGATTGTATTGGCATTGATCCCTTTTCTGGGGTGGGCTCAGAATGATCTGGGGAAAGCAGATGACTATGCTCGTTTGAATTTGAATGTTTTCATACCAGAACAGGTACAGGACATTCCGGAGCATGCCAAAAGCCTGATGGTGAATAAGCTGACACAGGCAATCACCGAAAAAGGAATGGGCGGAGCCGGAGTAAGTCCACGTTTTTTGGTAACAGCCAAAATGGAGCAACTCACCAAAGACGTTTCTCCAACTGTTCCTCCAGTTGAAACCTACACTTTTGAGATCTATCTTTATATCGTTGATTTTGTGGACAAGAACATTGTTTCTTCTACTTCATTTACTGCAAAAGGTGCCGGGAGCAACAGCAACAAGGCATATACAAACGCTCTACGGACACTAAACCTGAAGAATTCGAAAGTGGACAAATTTCTGGATGACGGGAAAACCAAAATCATCGAATATTACAATGCAAGGTGTGATTTTGTAATTGCACGTGCCAAATCATTGGCTACACAAAACCAGTTTGCCGCAGCATTAAATACGTTATCATCCATCCCGGAAGTATGTAAAGATTGTTACATGCAGGCACTGGATGAAATCGGACCTATCTACCAGGATTACATCGATCATGATTGCCAGGTGTCTGTTAATGTGGCTTCAGCTGTTTGGGCATCGCAACCCAATTCAACCGGGGCAATTCAGGCAGGAGCTGTTCTTTCTGGGATTGATCCCGATTCCAGATGTTACGGCGAATCACGCCAGTTGATCAGTAAGATGGAAAAGAAGGTATTGCAGGATGAAAACCGTGACTGGAACTTCATTGTAAAAGCATATGAAGATCAGGTAATGCTGGAATCACTGCGTATTAAAGCGTTTCGCGATGTGGGTGTTGCTTATGGCGAAAACCAGCAACCAACTTACAACGATATTTTATGGGTGTTCCGTTAATTATTGATTTTGAATCTTGATGCACAAGGTCTATAAAAGATTAGCAGGATTACTGATACTGATTCTCAGTATATCGGCTTACAATGCTTTTGCCCAAAAAGTTTTAAACGAACAGGAAACTCAATGGGTAAATGAAGCTTACGAACAGCTTGAGGATGCTCTTTCCAATCCCGGACTGTCACAGGACGAGCGAATCCGGATGGTAGAGCGAAGCGCAAAAACGTTAAAGGAATACGGACAGCCATCGGGGTTTCCTGAAGGAGATATTCCTCTCAAAAGGTTTATGAAGGAAAATTTTGATAAAGCATCGGAGCAATACAATGATGTGAACGCTTTCCGTCAGGACCTCGCCAAAATGCAATTGGATGCCAGAATGAAATTTATCAATGCCGTTCAAATTGAAATGGTGGAAGATGAAATTAAACTGATGATTCCGGGGAAACCGGGGTATGATTTATCAAAGGATCTGGTACAAACAGTTTTTGACTGGAATGCAGTTGAAGGATTTAACGAAGGAGAAATGGGCGATGCAAAGGCCTTGAAGAAACTATTTTTGAAGAGTGCTGAAACAGGTAAACTTCTTCAACAGATGGATCAGTTGTTTAAAGACCACCAGTTTAACATGCAGGAATTAAACCGCGATCTGAAAATGGTGGATCAAACAGAAGCGCAACTTCGAAAAAGATATGAGCTGGCTGAGGCTTCAACGCACACTTTTAAAGGATACGAAGGAGCTGGGCCAAAGCAAAGCAAGCCTGAACCTGTTGTTACACAGTCTATCTCAATTTCAATTGATCCGGCTTTAATTGGCACCTGGCTGAATACCGATGCAACAAGGACACAAAGTGGTTGGCAATTCAATTCTGATGGTACAGCTGTACAATACATTCGTGATAAAAGAATCCCCGGGTGGAAATGGGAAGTTCGGGGAGGAATGCTCTACATTATTGGAGGAAACAATAAATCGGAAGATTACAACTACAAGTTTGAAGGCGGAGATCTTTATATGGAAGTTACTTTGCTGGGCAAACAGGTGTGGAGTGCCCCAATGAGTAAAATGTAGAATATTTATATTTCGATTCGAGAAACCTTTGGAGAAATCCAAAGGTTTTTTGTTTTTAAATTAGATTGTCATAATTTTCTTCTCGATTAAGTATTTCTGTTACAAGCTGAATGTGACACGTTTACTATTGTATTTGTCAGAAACTTTTCCTTGAATGTAAACCAGACTTCCGTTTACAAAAGTACTATGAATCCGGTGTGTGAATTCTGTTCCATCAAAAGGAGACCACCCGCATTTATACAAAATATTTTCGGGAGAGACAGTCCAACTGGTGTTTGGATCGATCAAAACCAAATCGGCAAAAAAACCTTCACGGATATATCCACGGTCTTCAATTCTGAACAGGTCCGCTGGTGTATGACACATTTTCTGTATCACTTTCTCAACTGAAATAAATCCTTTGCGGCTCATTTCGAGCATCGCCACCAGCGAATGCTGAACAAGCGGACCACCCGAAGGTGCTTTGAAATAGGTATTATTTTTTTCTTCTAGAGTGTGCGGAGCGTGATCGGTGGCAATTACATCAATTTTATCAGAAAGCAGTGCTTCCCAAAGCGCTTCTTTATCAGCTACACATTTAATCGAAGGATTCCATTTTATCCGGCTTCCGTGGGTAATGTAATCACGTTCGTCGAACCAAAGATGATGAACACAAACTTCAGCTGTAATTTTTTTGTCAGCTACTTTTCCTGGTTTGAACAAGGACATTTCTTTAGCCGTGGATAAATGAAGTACATGCAACCGGGTATCAAATTTCGATGCCAGTTCCACGGCTTTTGATGATGAAATGTAACATGCTTCGTCGCTACGAATATGGCAATGGCGTGACATTGGCACATTCTCTCCATACCGCTGACGGGCAATTTCAATATTTTTCTGAATGGTGGCTTCGTCTTCGCAGTGAGTAGCAACCAAAGTGGGTGCATTTTTGAAAATACCGGAAAGTGTTACTTCATCATCTACCAGCATATTTCCGGTCGAAGATCCCATAAAAACCTTAATTCCGCACACTTTCGATGGATCGGTTTTTAATACTTCATCCAGGTTGTCGTTGGTGGCACCCATGTAAAAAGAATAGTTCACTGCAGAGACTTCAGCAGCCCGGTCATATTTTTTCTGAAGTTCTTCCTGTGTAACTGTTTGCGGGTTGGTGTTGGGCATTTCCATGTAAGTGGTTACACCGCCGGCAGCGGCGGCCCGGCTTTCGGTGGCAATTTCGCCTTTGTGAGTAAGTCCCGGTTCACGGAAATGTACCTGGTCGTCAATAACCCCTGGAATAAGGAGCAATCCGGTAGCATCAATTACATTTGTTTCGCCTAAATCGAGGTTACCGGGAAGGAAACTGGGAAAAATCTTCTCAATCTTTTCATTGTTGATTAAAACACTTCCTTTGAATTTTAATCCCTCGTTAACGATTGTTGCATCCTTTATCAGTGTTTTCATTTTCCGTCATTTTTAACAAAGTTAATGAATTGCCCTCTGCTTTCATCAGAAAAATAAAAAAGGCTGCGATAGCAGCCTCATTTATCCTTTATTAATATTCCTTAATCGTTTCTTTTGTATTTTCTTGTCCAGCTTCGCATTTTCATTTTCAATACTCCCCAAAGTGCTTCATTGAAAATTCCTCCGCTCATTTTTGACGTGCCTTCCTTCCGGTCGGTAAAAACGATCGAAACTTCCTGAATGTTAAACCCAAATTTGTACGCGGTAAATTTCATCTCCACCTGGAAGCCGTAACCAATCAGTTTAATTTTGTCGAGGTCAATGGTTTTCAGTACATTACGTTTCCAGCAAACAAAGCCGGCAGTGGTGTCCCGCACATCCATTCCGGTTACAATTCGAACATACATCGATGCAAAATACGACATTAACACGCGACCAAGTGGCCAGTTTACTACATTGATTCCGGAGATATAGCGCGATCCAATGGCTACATCGGCGCCTTTTTCAATCGCATCGAAAAGACGGATTAAATCATCGGGGTTGTGCGAGAAATCACAGTCCATTTCGCAAACGGCCTCGTAATCCCGCTCCAAAGCCCATTTAAATCCGGCAATATAAGCCGTTCCGAGTCCCAGTTTCCCTTTTCGTTCCAGAATGAACAACTTGTTCGGAAATTCTTTCATCAAACGTTTGACGATATCGGCAGTTCCATCGGGTGAATTGTCTTCAACAATTAAAAGATGAAATGGTTTTTCCAGAGAAAATACCTTGCGGATCATTTTCTCCACGTTTTCTTTTTCGTTATAAGTTGGAATAATGACAAGATGTTTCGACACAATGTTTTCTTTAAAATTGAGTAGCGAATTTACAATATTTTGAGAGTATTTTACAAGGGTTTTTGTTTTTAGTCTTTTTAAACTGACCTGTATCTTCTTCACTTCGAGAACCCGAAGATTTTTTAGTAACTAAAAGTAGGGTTAACTTTTAATGACTTGTAATAGCTATATCTGAGAATTAAAAACCGGGAATATATCCAGAGGAAAACAAGTTATGAAGTCCATTAAACAAAAAGCGATTCAATATTTTGGTTTCATGATTGATTATTGTTTTTCTGAATGTGTTCCAATTAGCAACTTGTAAAGAGTATAGAATATGACGAAGAAGTTCAATTATTTTACAATGGTTTTATTGCTGATATTATCGGCATGCCAGGGACTGATAAATGACTCAGAAGAAGATGACGATAATACACAAGAGCAAGTGATTAACGAGGAAAGCATTGAAGATGCAATTGCTGATAATGCAGGTAATCACGATGAAGATGCTGATTATTCATGGGATGCAGGTTCGGTGGTGGACGTTACACTAAACGGAAGTTCGGTGAGTGTCAATTCAGATAAGGTAAGTGTGAGCGGAAGTATAATAACAATAAATTCTGCAGGTAATTTTCGCTTCTCGGGTAGTTTGAGTAACGGACAAATCATTGTTAATACAGAAGACAAAGAAATTGTTCGTTTAATTCTGAACGGGGTGGATATAAAATCTTCTTCAAGCGCCCCGATTTATGTAAAAAGTGCAGAGAAGGTACTGATTTATCTCGTTGAAAATACCACTAATAAGCTAAGTGACGGAAGTTCGTATACCTACGACAATGCTGAGGATGAGGAACCAAATTCCACATTATTCAGCAAAGCAAACCTGACTCTCGCTGGAGGTGGTTCACTAACGATCGATGCCAATTTCAACGATGGCATTAATACAAAAGACGGATTAATAATTGCAGGCGGATCTTATTCAATTACCTCTGCTGACGATGGAATCAGGGGAAAGGACTACACCATTGTAAAAAGCGGAGCCATTCATATCGCAGCGCAGGGCGACGGAATAAAATCAGACAACGATAACGATGAAACCAAAGGTTATATTGAGATACAAAACGGTAGCTTTCAAATAACGGCCGGTGGAGATGGCGTTTCTGCAGAAACAGATCTGTTGATTAGTTATGCTGAAATGACTCTTCAAACCACAGGAAGTACTTTAACAAGTTCTGCAAAAGGGTTGAAGACAGGAGTTCATGAAATTATTGACGATGGTATTTATTCCATCAACTGCACTGACGATGCCATTCATTCCAACGGAACGATTACGATTAATGGTGGAAATTTTGAACTATCAAGCAACGACGATGGTATTCACTCTGATTACGACCTTGTGATTAATGATGGTACCATTAATATTTTGAAATCCTATGAAGGCATTGAAAGCTATAAAGGAAACATGGCGATTAATGAAGGAACAATCCGTCTGAAGTCGAGCGATGACGGACTGAATCTATCAGCAGGAGGCGATGTTATGGGGGGCCCCGGAAGAGGAGGTTGGGGCGGAACTTCTTCTGCATCGGGCAATTACTTCCTGTATATAAACGGAGGACGAATTTATATGAACGCTTCAGGTGATGGACTGGATTCGAACGGTTCGGTTTTGATGACGGGAGGAACGGTTTTAATTGATGGTCCGACAAACGATGGCAATGGAGCAATCGATTACAACGGATCATTTGAAATAACCGGAGGAACTATTATCGCGGCTGGGAGTTCAGGAATGGCACAGGCTCCTGAATCTTCAAGTAGTCAGTATTCTGTTTTAGCTCGTTTCTCGGCCAAAAGTGGAGGCACCTTATTTCATGTTGAGAATTCGGATGGTGAAAAAATATTAACATACAAACCATCAAAAACATATGAATCGGTTGCATTCTCGACTCCTTTGCTTGAAAAAGGTCGGAGTTACAAAATTTTCACCGGAGGATCGGATTCAGGATCAGAAACAGATGGACTTTATTCCGGAGGTACCTATTCCGGCGGAACTCTATTCACCAGTTTTAGTATTTCAGCAGTACTTACTGACATTTAAATAAACAGAGATGATTTCGAATGAATTAATTAAATTGCAGCCTAAATCAATTTTCACTGTGCGATCAGATTCAGAAACACTGCATATCCATTCCGACAGCCAGGTTGTTACCGGCTTGTTGAATGATTTTGATCCCATTTCTCTCGATGAAATGGACGGAGTGAAGATGATGAGGCGATTCGACTCGAAATATGTCATGAACATAGAAATCCTGAATCGTCTGCTCAAGGCTGTCCAGGGTGATTATTGTGTGCTTGAGGTATCAGGAAAGAGAATACAATCTTACCATACAGTTTATTACGATACTCCCGACAATCGTTTTTACTTGTCACATCATAACGGGCTTGGAAACCGTATAAAATTACGTAAACGCGAATATACAGATTCAGGCCTGGTTTTTTTGGAAATAAAGCTCCGTAATAACAAAGGCGAAATCAGGAAGAAAAGAATGTTGGTAAGGGATTTGGATGAAGGACTTTCCGATGAACAAAGAACTTTTATTCAGAAACATTCGACTTTAAATGGAGATAAGCTCGAAGCTAAATTTATTAGCCGGTTTAAAAGAATAACCTTGGTAAGTAAAAAGTTGGATGAACGTTGCACCATTGATATGGATCTGCATTTTCATTCATTTTCAGGTGAAAAAAGTGATCTGAAAAATCTGATTGTTGCTGAGTTAAAACAGCGTGATCAAAAAATGAAATCAAAACTGGCCCGGGTTTTAAAAGAAAACAGGGTTTATAAGCAATCTTTCAGTAAGTATTGCATTGGAAGGGCAATGAACGAGAACGACCTGAAAAGCAATCTTTTTAAGCCTGAATTACAGCAGATAAAAAACAAATTTCAATAACAGAAATATTCTTTCGAGCCATTCAGGAAGAATATATTTTAAGAAACAACCTTTATGATAACAGAACTTTTTAGCAGATATCTCGGCTCAGTTACACCTTCAGCTGACATCGAACTGATTAACGTGGAGGACTTCCTTCAGTTGGTGGTCCGTTTTGGTTTTCATTTGCTCGTGACATTTATCGTGGTGTATTTTATTTACGCTAAAAACAGTCGCAGAAAGGACTTTTATTTCAGCTATTTTGCAATTGCTGTCACCATTTTCACGCTGTGTTTTCTACTCGACAATGTTAAAATCGAATTAGGATTTGCAATCGGGTTATTCGCTATCTTCGGGATTATCAGGTACCGCACTGATACCATTCCAATAAAGGAAATGACTTATTTGTTTGTGATTATAGCCATTTCTGTTTTAAATGCACTATCGAGTAAAAAAGTAAGTTTAATGGAACTGGTATTTACCAATGCAGCCATTATTGCAACCATGTGGATTTTGGAAAAAATTCTCATGCTGCGCCAGGAAGCTTCGTTAAATATTATTTATGAAAGAATAGAGAATATACATTTAATGAATAAAGAGGAACTAAGGGAAGACATTGAGCAACGAACCGGCATAAAAGTAAAGCGCGTTGAAATTGCCGAAATTAATTTTATGAGAGATACCGCACGTATCAGGGTTTTCTACGAAGTGAACGAACCAAATACAAAAGAAAGTCTGGTGGAGGGGAAACGTGTATGAAACGAATTTTTTGGGTAGTAATCATTCTATTTTTTAGTTATTCTGCCGCCGACGCGCAACGCACATGGTTCGAATTTGAGATTTCAAAGTCCCTTGGAGACAAATTACAGATTGGCCTGGCTCCTCAAATTCGTTTTAAAGAGAAATTTGAACTTCATGAATACTTTTTCGAACCGAATATCGAGTATAAATTCAACAAATACTTTTCACTTGGTGCCAATTATCGGATAGGGAATAATCCCGACAAAGATGGAAATGCACAATGGTACGGGCGTTATGCTTTGGAAGCTAAAACAGGATATGAGTGGAGGAGGCTGGAAGCAAAATTTCGGTTAAGGTACACCAATACCGATGATTTTGGTGGAGAGCCGGGAGACCAGATCAATTATCTGCGTTTCAAATTTCAGTTAGAGTACGACATAAAAGAAATCGATCTGAAACCATACGCGGCCTACGAAGCATACAGAAATCTTGTTGAAGGTGATTTTACAAAAGTACGTTGGGAAGGCGGACTGGAATACAAGATTAACAAACATCACCGGGTAGGAGCCTACTATCGGTTAAATGATTACCTGGTTACCGATGATGAAACTTTTAAAATCATTGGATTAACTTATAAATTCAGCTTTTAATCACTTCCTTCTAAAAAAAAATCAATTGTAAATTAGGGAATACTTTCGCTCGGCTGTATTACTTGTGAATAAGCGAAACAGAAAACAACTTTTTGAAAAAGAATTAGATGCCGGGATTAGACAAGGCAGGTTTTATTGAGGCGTTTCATTCGATGTACGTACCTGTGAAGAATTTTATTTATTACAAAACGGGTGACATTGAAGTGGCAGAAGACATTGCGCAGGATGCCTTTGTAAAACTGTGGGAAAAAAAGGAGGAGATACGCACCAAAAGTGTGAAATCACTTTTGTATACTATTGCCGCAAATTTGTGTAAAAACCGTTTCGAGCATCAGCGTGTAGTATTCGAATTTGCCAAAAATTTTCCATTGGCAAATGACTCAGCTTCTCCCGAATTCGAAATGGAACTTAAGGAGTTTAGTAAGAAACTGGAAAAAGCCATTGGCGGATTAAATGAGAAAGAGCGTGTTGTGTTTTTAATGAACCGGATTGACGGACTGACCTACAATGAAATTGCATCCAACCTGGGGCTTAGTGTGAAAGCCATTGAGAAGCGGATGAAAAAGGCCCTGGATGAATTAAAACGAACAGTGGAATATAAACTGTAAAAGAGTTGTAATGAGGAAGATGAATAAGAGCGAAAAACATACGATCGATGAAGCGTATTTCAGAAAGCTGGATACGGAAAGCAAGGTCATGGAGGTCGCCAAAAACTTTGATACACCCGCTGGAAAGAATCAGGACGAAGTACTTGAAGCAATCATGGCCCGGGCAGAAAAAGAAATTCCGATCCGCAAAATTCAGATTTTCACTTGGGTACGTGCAGTTGCAGCCCTGGTATTAATTGTAATTGGAATTTATGCCGTTAACACGGTATTCTCAAAGGATAAAGTTGCCACCGGATTTGGTGAGCAGGCAGAACTGAAATTGCCTGATAATTCGGAAGTTATTCTGAATGCCGATTCGAAACTTACATATTCTTCTCGTACTTATGGTCAGTCACGTCAGCTGAAACTTTCCGGAGAAGCGTTTCTTGATGTGCAAAAAGGCGGTGAATTTGTGATTGAAACACGCAATGGGAAGGTTGAAATACTGGGAACCCAGCTGAATGTATATTCGCGTGGCAGTGAATTTTGGGTAAGCTGTTTGCGAGGTAAGGTAAAAGTTAGTTCAGGCGACGAACAACAAATTATCGAACCCGGAGAATTAGTGCAGCTTAGCAATCGTAGGCTGGTAAAAAAAGTTAAATCCGACATCGATCACACAGCAGCATGGACGCAGGGTGTTTTTTATTTTGAAGATAAACCGCTTGTTTCTATTTTTGAGGCCATCGAGAGACAATTCAATGTTTCAGTTAATTATCAGGGGAATGAGAACCGAACAATCACGGTTACTTTTTCAAACAAAAATTTGCAGGAAGCATTGGATGTGATTTGCATACCCATGGGCTTGAAATATGAAATCAGGAACAATAAAGTTTATATTGACGAAAAACCATCCTAAAAAGATCGTAATTGTCCTTTTTTTGTTTCTCCAATTTTTTACTGTCCCTCTTTTTGCACAGAAATACCAGTTTTCATTTTCAGAAACACCTCTATCAGAAGCTTTAAAGGAAGTGTCCGCCAAAACACAGATTAAACTTTCGTTTGATGCCGGATT
This sequence comes from Draconibacterium sp., assembly GCA_035399765.1. Classification (GTDB taxonomy): domain Bacteria; phylum Bacteroidota; class Bacteroidia; order Bacteroidales; family Prolixibacteraceae; genus Draconibacterium. Next base: position 16,321 of record DAOPJR010000055.1, read on the forward strand.
ATTAAAACAAATTCCTGTTTCAGTCAATATTAAAACAAATGAAATTGAGGCTATTCTCGATAACTTGCTTTTGAAAAGTGAATACACTTTTATTAAAAAATACGATACATATCTGATTGTAAAAAAGGAAACTGCGATCGCATCTGAAAATAGCACGGTAAAATACAAAATGCTCAGCGGGCTTGTTTACGACAACGAATCGGGAGAGCGCCTGCCTTATGCAAGCATATTCGACAGGGAACACAATGTTGCAGCAGTCACCAATGTTGAGGGGAGTTTCTCTATACGTGTGCCGGTTGATACTCCAGTCAATTTGCAGGTTCGTTACCTCGGATTTCAACCAACGGATACAATTATTTCTGCAAATGAAAGTGATGATCTTTTGCGAATAGGATTAAATCAACGTTTGTTGTCAATCGAAACCGTTGATATTTCAGGGTTACAGATTGAAATGCTGGAAGCAGGAAAAGAAGCCGGACACATGGTTTTTAATCCTTCTCGTTTTATCGATCTTCCGAATTACGGCGAGACTGATATTTTTCGCGCATTGCAACTCTTGCCTGGAATCAGTTCATTTGAAAACTCTTCTCAGTTGAATGTGCGGGGAAGTACGGCTGATCAGAACCTGGTACTTTTGGATGGATTTACCTTGTATAATCTCGACCATTTTTTTGGCGTATTTTCAGCTTTAAATCCAAATGTGATCAAAAATATCCAGGTTTATCGTGGAGGGTTCGATTCTCGTTACGGAGAACGGGTTTCAGCAATTGTTGATATTGTTGGAAAATCAGGGAATCATAGCAGACCTGCTGTTTACGGGGGAATAAACCTGATTAGTGGCAATCTGACTGCAGAAGTTCCGATTACCCAAAAGTTAACAGTAATAGCCGCTGGCCGCCGTGCTTATTCTGACCTGTATTCTTCGTGGCTGGCCGACAAACTACTCAGCGATAAATTGGTACAAACACGCTTACCCATTCCCGGCGCCGAAGTCATTACTCCAAAATTTTATTTTAGCGACTACAACCTGAAAGTTTCTTACGAAATGAGTGATCAGGAAAATCTGTCGGTAAGTGCATATGGCTCGAAAGACAACCTGAATAGTTCGAACAATCGTTCCGATGATCGCGGAGAAGTTAGTGTGGAAGATGTCAACCAGTGGGGAAATTATGGTTTTGGCGCTACCTGGAATAAGCAGTGGAATAAAAAATATTTTACAAGCCTGCAACTGGGGCATTCAGGATATTTTAATGATTACAACAACAACACTGTCACCATATCCAATAACACACTTCCTCCGGTGGACACGGCTGCAGTTCAAAACAATGGAATTACTGATGTTACAAATGAATCTAATAAATTAACGGATTATTTCCTGACTTTCAGAAACGAATTGGCAGTAGCACATAAGCAGAAAGTTGAGTTCGGTCTTTCGGGCAGATATAACCGTTTTACTTATTACAAAGATGCAACACGTGCTTTTGTGTACGATAACCTCGAGAGTTCGGCTCTACTTGTTACAGGTTTTGTTCAGGACAGAATCACAATTGGGAATAAACTGGCGTTGAAACCTGGAATACGGTTAAATTACTACACGAATTCAGCTCAATTTTACATTGAACCGAGGTTTACCGGGAGTTATTTACTTTTAAAAGAATGGACGATCAAATTTGCCACAGGTAGGTATGTCCAGTTTCTGAATAAGTCCGGAACTTTGCAAAGTTTTGGTTACAACCGCAGTTTCTGGGTATTAGCTGATGGAGATGTGAACCCGGTTGTTACTTCCAATCATTTTATAGCAGGATTTTGTTTTGAAAAGAATGAGTTGTATTTTGATGTGGAAGCTTATTATAAGAAGGTAAATGGCTTGCAGGAATACCTTTTTGATAAAACGCCGGATAGCAGAAATCCCGCCCCTCCGGACGAAAATAGATATAGTCGTTTTATTTCAGGTGGTGGAAAAGCTATGGGAATTGATTTCCTGGCAAAGTACGAAGGAACACATTTTACTTCCTGGCTGGCATACTCACTTAGCAAATCAACCCGGAGGTTTAATGAGATCAATAACGGAGCTGAAATTCCGGGTAATTTTGATCAGACTCACGAATTAAAATGGACAAACCTCTATAACCTGAAAAAATGGAACTTCTCAACGCTGGCTATTTATAATACCGGAAAACCTTACATCGAATCCTCAATGCTGAGTGACGATTTTACCGAAACAAGAGTGTACAACCGCTTGCCGGATTATTTTCGGGTGGATCTTTCATTGAATTATACTTTTAATATTAAAAATGTAAATATTAAGCCCGGACTTTCATTGCTCAATGCTTTTAACACGGATAATTATTTAGATGCTTATACCCGTGATATTCCTCTCGGAGATGTTCCACAAACCATAACAACCCTGGTGAAAGCTCAATCTCTTACCTTGAATTTTTTTGTAAATTTCAGATTTTAATAAAAGCAAATTACAACAGTTTGCAAACCAAACAGAAAAGCTTAATATTGAACTCTTAACTTTTAAAGTTATGAAGGATAAGAAAATGATACCGGTTGATTTAAACAACCAACTTCATTGTGAAGCCCTGGTTCGTTTAATGAATGATTATATGCAGGATGAAATGGGAATAGGAGAATCGATGCCCGAAGGCTTAGGACCCAGAATAATTGACGGGTTAAAAAAGCATACTTCCTATATCGGATTTTTTGTGGAGGTGAATAACGAATTTGCTGCACTTGCCAACTGTAATCTTAATTATTCTACCTGGAAAGCCCAACCGCTAATCAATATTCATGATTTTATAGTTGCTCCAAACAACCGGAACCAGGGTGTTGGCTTATTCCTTTTGCACGCCATTGAAGATTATGCTGTTCAAAACGGGTATTGCCGAATTAACCTCGAAGTAAGACACGATAACCACAAAGCCCAGGGCTTATATAAAAAAGCTGGATTTAGAGAGTGTGATCCTTCAAATTATTTCTGGGAAAAACACGTTGATTAAAGTCCAAAAAAAGTGCAATGAAATATCTTATTTATCTCATTTTAATTCTATTTTTTTTTCCATCCTGTCAATCATCGAAAACGAAAAAACATGATGAGGTGTCTGTTTTTTGTGCTGCCAGTTTAGTCGATGTTGTATCTGAAATAAGCTCCAACTTTGAGTCAGAGACGAAGTCAACAGTGAAATTGAACATGGCCTCGTCAGGAACGCTGGCACGTCAGATTGAAAATGGTGCACAGGCTGATATTTTTATTTCGGCCAACAAAAGGTGGCTCGACTACCTGGCACAAAAAGGAAAAGTAGATGAAGAAACAGCAAAACGTATTGCCGGAAATGAAATGGTTTTGGTAGCTCCTTTAAACAGTAAACTGGAAGCATTCCAATTTTCAACTGATATTGATTTGCTAAATCTTTTTGAAGGGAGACTCTCTATTGGCGATCCTGCTCATGTTCCGGCCGGAACCTACGCTATGCAGATCATAGAAAACCTACATTGTAGGGAAGAACTTAAATCCCGTTTTCTTCCGGCAAAAGATGTACGTTCGGCTTTGATGGTGGTTGAATTGGGAGAAGTGGATGCCGGAATTGTTTATAAAACCGACGCTTTAAAATCGGATAAAATAAAAATTCTGACTGAATTTCCAGATTCTCTTCACCAGACGGTGGATTATTACATAGCCCTTATAAAAGGCAACGAAAAAGAACGTTCACTCCAACTATATAATTATCTTGTATCCGAAAATGCACTTCCCGTTTGGGAGAAATACGGTTTCAAGCGATAATGGGGTTGACTGAACTTTTTACATATTCTTCTGCCGAACTCGATGCCATTCAGCTTTCGCTGAAAGTAGCTTTGCTTTGTACCATAATTATATTGCCAATTGCTGTTCTGATTGGTTGGTTTCTGGCCCGAAAACAATTTTTTGGGAAATCGATTATTGAAGGAGTTTTACATTTGCCCCTTGTGCTTCCCCCGGTTACGGTTGGTTATATTCTACTTATAACATTGGGCAGAAACGGTTGGCTTGGTTCTTTCTTTTATAGCCATTGGGGAATTCAGATTGCTTTTTCTTTTCCTGCGGCTGTCATTGCGGCCATCGTCGTATCGTTCCCGTTAGTAACCCGTTCCATACGTTTATCGGTTGAATTGGTCGATAAAAACTACGAAGATGCTGCCCGGACACTCGGGGCTTCCAGTCTGCGGGTATTTTTCACGGTAACTTTACCGCTGGCACTTCCGGGTGTAATCAGCGGAGCGATTCTTGCTTTTGCACGAAGCCTCGGTGAGTTTGGTGCAACCATTTCTTTTGCAGGAAACATAACAGGAGAAACGCAGACACTTCCGCTGGCAATTTTTTCAAGCATGCAGGTTCCGGGCCAGGAAACTTCTACGATGCGACTGGTTATCGTATCTGTCATTCTATCCTTGTTGGCAATGATCGGTGCTGAATATCTGAATCGGCGGATTTTAAAGAACAAAGCATGAGCGATATCTTAAAATTCGACATACAATTACATCGGCATGATTTTTTGCTAAATGTAAAAGCAGAAATATTGGAGGGCATCACTGGTATTTATGGCCCTTCCGGACACGGAAAAACAAGTATGTTAAACGCCATTGCCGGATTGATAAAACCTGATTCCGGATTTATTTCGATTTCGGGCGATGTAGTTTTTGATTCAAAGCAGCGAATAAATGCTCCTGTCCAGAAAAGGAAGATCGGTTACGTTTTTCAGGATATCAGGTTGTTCCCGCATTTAACCGTTGTACAAAATCTCAAATACGGGATTAAAAGAAATGGCGCAAGCAAAATTGATTTTGAAGAATTGGTCGGGATTCTTGAAATAAAACATCTCTTGCATAAAAAGCCGGGTGAATGCTCCGGTGGCGAAAAACAACGTATTTCAATCGGGCGTGCTTTGTTAAGCGGTGCAAGAATATTACTGATGGACGAGCCATTTTCAGCCGTTGATGTTCAGCTTCGTAACACAATTATTCCTTTTCTGAATGAATTGAATCATCATTATAAAATACCCATGTTGGTAGTTAGCCACGATCTTCCCGATTTACTAAGCCTGACGGATCGGTTATTACTACTAAAAAATGGAGCAATCACAGCCTTGGGGCGATTTCAGGATTTGATTCAGGATGAAAAGAATATTGAGGTGATGAGGGATGCCGGGCTTTACAACGTTTTTAATCTTTGTGTTTTTGCTTCCCTTCCTGAGAAAAACATGGTTTTGCTCCGTTCACAGACCAACGATTTCCAGGTGCAGGTTCTCACCCAGTCCTTTCATCAAAAAATTGAAGTGAAGAAACAAATTAAAGTATTGATTCGGCCTGAAGATATTTCTATTTCGCTAAATCCTATCGATCAGATTTCTTTAAGAAATCAGATTCAGGGAACAATTTTGAAGATTTTTTCAAAAGATGGCTTGTCTTTTTGCCTGGTAGATACCGGTGAAAAGGTGTTGGTTGAAATTACAGAAGCTTCCAAACGAAATATGAATCTGGAAGTCGGTACAACTGTTTATTGCCTCTTCAAATCGGCAGCTTTAAAAATGTTTGAATAAATCTGAATAGGTATCTTGTTGAATTTCAGTCCACTGATTTTTTTATTTAAAATAGCTACTATTTTTTTGTTTGAAAAGTTTGGAAAGCTCCAAACCTTGACTACTTTTGTCGCCGCTTTTACAGCACCGCGTTCTTAGAGGGATTGATAAATTAGGACATGCAAATTAAAACTGATGGCAATTTTTAAGCCTCGTTTTTAGACAGTCAAAAAAAATAATTTCAAAAAAATCGAAAGAAAATTTGGATTATAAAAAATGATGTCTACCTTTGCAGCCGCTTTTGAGAAAAAGCGATGTTCTAACAGCGACTGAAAATACATGGAGTGCTAGTAAGAATGGGCAATACAGAACATTTTACTTCACAAAATGGGAAAAAGGAAAAACGAAAATAATTTTCAAAATATTTTTGCAAATTAGAAAAGATGTTTACCTTTGTCGCCCCGAA
>DAOPJR010000056.1:0-22082 GCA_035399765.1 Draconibacterium sp.
AAAGTTTAAGCGGCATAATGTCTGCTTCATCCGGTCTGTCGTCCAGAATTATGGAAGCGATTGTATTGTATTTTTCACTGGTAATTCGTGTTGCTCCGTCATACATTGTTACATTCCCATCCACAGATACTGCACCCCAATGCGACATGATGCCATGCGCTGAAGAATTAGCATTGTAAAAGGGTGCACCGGGAATAAAATCATGATATGGTTTAAAATAGAATCCGTTAGATAATGTCATGTCAGGTTTAGCAATGTATTTTTCAAAGGTTAGTTCATCTTCACTATTCGGTTCGAGGGCAGTTACATAAAATGTATTTTGGTTATAATAACTTTCTTCTGTATTGTACCCAATTCCCATCCACCCGATAATAGCACCCAGTGGCCGGGAAAGTGTTATCATAGCCATGTTGTTTTGATAATCCGTTGAATCGGTCCCAAACAAATAGATGTCTGTAGCGCTGGCATACCCCAGGTCGTCCAATAACTTATATCTATCCATAGATGTAAATACAAGTTTCTCAGGAGAATCAACAAAATCGTAGTATTGAGAGCCACCAACGAGGATATGTTTGGGATCGATAAGCACACCGGGAATAATTTTTTCTGTTACTGTATTCAGAACGAATAAAATAGTACGTTCAGGATAAGCTGGATACTCTTTGATAACTTCTGATAAGTCCATACTTTTTAATTCATCGTTCAACGATAATAAATTGGATAGAGCTCCCTCTGATCCCACAGTCTCATCAAAACTTTTCTCCCATAGAGACACAGCTTCGATATTCATAGTTTCCTGGGATTTGGTGATGAGGTTGATGTGTTTTACAGAATGTTGATCTGAGATTTTTGCTTCACTCAGTTGAATCTGGGCGTTTGATATCATTGCATTAATGATAATAACAAACAATAGTAATTTTCTTTCCATTGAGGTGAGTAGTTAAAAGGTTAATTAATAAATAATTGGGATTTGTTACGAAGTAAAAAGTTACAACTATTTTAAAAAAAATAAAAAGTTAATGAGGGTCTTATAAAATTATTTTTGCTTGAAAATTGACTTAGCCAAAGAAAGATATGGGTTACCCTATGATTTAACTACCATCATGTAACCTTTACCATTTTGAAAAGGCAGGTTGAACCAAAACTCGGTGCCTTTTTCTTCTTTCGACTCAAATAAAAGCTCTCCACCTAAAAGAGCGACATAATGCTGAGCGATAGAAAGCCCGATACCGGATCCGGATGTGGTTTGGTTAATTGAATTGGAAACCCGGTAAAAACGACTGAAGATGTTTTCGTATTCTTCTTTTGGGATTCCTATTCCGGTATCTTTAATATAGAATTTAATGAAATCATTTCGAATCATTTCATAACCAAAGTCAATGGTTCCGGCCATGGTATATTTTACTGCATTGTCGAGCAGAATGGTCAGAATCTCCTTAAGGATATTATCATCACTTTCGAAACCAAATCCGGGAGTTTGTACATCAAGTCTCAAACGAATCCGAACGTCCTTCGAATCAGGAATGTTCGGTGAGAATTTATTGTAAACATCGCGAATAAGTGGATTAACCGTAAAGAACTCATTTCTGACAGGAATAGTCTCTGTTTCAATTTTCGACAGATGAATCGTGTTATCAATCATATTCAGTAACTGTTTCCCATTCTCCATAATGGCATCCGTTAGTTCCAGTCTTTCAAACGGATTTATATCAGCGTCTGCCAGCATCCGCGTAAAATGCGTGATGATGTTCATTGGAGTTCGAATTTCGTGCGAGAGGTTGGCAAGAAAAGCTGATTTTAAACGATCAGACTCTTCTGCCCGGGTTAGAGCTTTTTCGAGCGCAAATTCAGCGGTTTTTCTTTTTGTTATATCACGGGCCACCGAAATAACAGATTGAGAAGTAAGTTTAGCCAAACGCATTTCGAACAGGAAAGTTCCGTTTGGTGTATTCAACGAATATTCGATGCTTTCAATCGAATCGGTTTTAATACTGGTTTGAATACAGGAGTATATTTTATTAGCCAGGTTGTCAGGGAATCCTGCTTCAAAAATGGAACTGCCAATAATGTTTACATCTTCCATTTTAAACAGGTCGCTTTCCTTAATTACAAAATCTTCATAAACACCATCTTTGTCAATAACAAAGAATATATCGGGAATGGCTTCCAGTAACACTTTGTACCTTCGTTTGCTTGCCTCCAGTTCCGCTATTTTTTCTTTGATTTTAGTAATGTCTTCAAAAATGACATAATAGAGATTATAATTCGGGTTAATCAAATGAATTTTAAACCATTTACCAATCTCTTCAGCATGAAACTCGGTAGTTTTTCTACGGTTAAATAATATTAGTTTATTAACGTCGAGTTTACCTTTAAAGATCAGGTTAAAAACGTATTCAGCCTCTTGTCCCTGAATTTCGTGCAGGTTCCGTTTAAAAGTAGATTCGAACGAGTTATTTACTTTGTCAACCTGTAGTTTGATTATGTTTCCGTCTTCATCGCGTTCTGCAATAATTCGGCTAATCATAAATGGTGAACTCTGGAGCACACGATTCAAGCTTACCTGTTGTTCTTGCAAGGTTTCGTTCAAAATGATTACAACTCCGTTTAGCTTTCTTCTTAAAAGATAGGTAGGGATAAAGAACGCCAGAAATATGAAAAATGGGTTGGTTACAAAAGGTTCGAAATAGTTGAGAGAATCTGAAAGTTGGTCAGCAAAAAATAAGTGCATGCTAATGGTAAGCATGGCGATAATAGCGAAGAAAAATATCTGAGTCTCACTTTTTGAAAAGAAATACAGAAAAAGCATTCCTGCAATCATCCACCAAACAGTAAAATATACGGTTTCGATGGGGGGAAGGTGTGCGCTGAATTCAGAGATATAATATCCATAGATAAAAACTGGCAGCATGAATATCATGTTTACTGCGCATTTTAGTCTTCCGTTTAATGAACAGAATAAGGCAAGTATGGAAGCAAAGAATAACAAGAGGTCGCAAACAAAACATAAAGTCGATTGCGGAAAGATTAGGTGGCTGATTAATACAATGAAAACAATAATGCCCGACGTTGACCAAACACCAAGCAAGCCAAATAACTGTTTCTGTTTTTCTTCAGGAAGGTCGTCCCAGAACAGCCTGTTTACTATATTAAATAATCTTGTTAACAATTTTGTAAATGTATCAAAAATGTCATAAATACTTGATGTTTTGGATGAAATTCACGGTTATTAATCATCCTCCTTCCGGTATTTTGTAAAAAATACTCACTTTTTTAGAATTTTAATACAATCCGTGAAAACATAGAAGCTCAAAACATTTGAATCAAAAAAACTGACATTTGTTTTGTTTTAAAAAAATCATAACGTAACTGTCAGAATTATTGTTGTTTATGATTTTGTGTTTTTAAGAGCGTACTGATTTTTGTTATGATTTGGGCAGGCGTTAATTTGTAGTTTTGTAGGGTAAAATTTGAAAAGTAATCTAAAAAATAAATAGAGTTATGCCGAAAGGATTTTTTAATGTACCTGTTGCAAAGAATGAGCCGGTTTTGAGTTATGCTCCCGGAACATCTGAAAGAAAAGAGTTACAAGCTAAGATTGATGAATTGAGATCGACAGAAGTTGATCTGCCAATGGTGATTGGAGGAAAAGAGGTTTTTACCGATCGGAAAGTTCGGATGTTCCCTCCTCATGAAATTAAACATACTCTTGGATATTATAATCAGGGGGACGCCAGTCATGTTGAAATGGCTATTGATGCAGCTATGGAAGCCCGCAAAAAATGGGCAAATATGTCATGGCAACACCGTGCCTCTATCTTTCTGAAAGCGGCGGAACTACTTAGTGGTCCGTATCGTTCAAAAATAAATGCAGCCACCATGCTGGGGCAATCAAAAAATGCTTTTCAGGCAGAAATTGATGCGGCTTGTGAATTAGCTGATTTTTTCCGTTTCGGGGTTCAGGTAATGACTGATATCTATAAAATCCAGCCGGAATCGGCAAAAGGGATGTGGAACTACAATGAATATCGTCCGCTCGAAGGTTTTGTTTTTGCTTTGACGCCATTCAATTTTACTTCCATTGCGGGTAATCTTCCTGCAGCACCTGCGCTGATGGGGAATGTTGTGGTTTGGAAACCTTCTAAAACGGCTGTTTACTCGGCTGGAGTAATTATGGAAGTATTTATGAAAGCAGGTCTTCCTGACGGAGTAATTAACCTGGTATTTGGATCAGGTCCGGTTGTGGCCGATGTTGTGATGACTCATCCTGATTTCGCTGGTATTCATTTTACAGGTTCAACCGGCGTATTCCAGGGCATCTGGAAAACCATTGGTGATAATATTTATAAGTATAAATCATATCCTCGCATTGTAGGTGAAACAGGTGGCAAGGATTTTATTTTTGCTGATAACACAGTCGATAAACGTGCACTTGCCATTGCTATGTTGCGTGGTGCTTTTGAATACCAGGGACAGAAATGCTCGGCTGCCTCTCGTGTTTATGTTCCGGAAAGCATTTGGCCCGAAGTAAAAGAAATTTTTGGCGCTGAACTGGCAACCGTAAAAATGGGGCCACCTGAAGATTTTACCAATTTTATAAATGCAGTAATCGATGAATCTTCATATGATAAACTAAAAGGATTTATTGACAGAGCCCGTGAAGACAAAGATGCGGACGTAATTTTTGGTGGAAAATGTGATAAATCAGTAGGATATTACATCGAGCCAACCGTTATTCAGGCTTACAAAACAGATTATATTACTATGCAGGAAGAGTTGTTTGGCCCTGTTTTGACGGTGTATGTTTATGAAGATGAGAAAATGGATGAAACACTGGATATTCTGGATAAAACTTCGATTTATGCTTTAACCGGATCGGTTATGTCGCAGGATCGTTACAATATCGAGAAAATTACAAAACGTCTGGAAAATGCCGCTGGAAATTTCTATATTAACGATAAACCAACCGGAGCAGTAGTAGGGCAGCAGCCATTTGGCGGAGCACGCGGATCGGGTACTGACGACAAAGCAGGTTCAATTTTTAACTTCCTTCGCTGGACCTCAATCCGCACTATTAAAGAAACATTTTCGCCACCGATGAATTACACGTATCCGAATTTTCAGCCGGACGAAAAATAATATTACAAACGAAAAATTGTTTATAAAGAGGGAACGATAGGTGTCGTACCCTCTTTTTTTTGCCATTCAGGATTTCTATTTTTGTTTAAATTTTATTCAGATGAGAAAAGATATGTTTAAATCGGGAGTATTAAAAAAGCTGGCAAACAAGTTTGTTATTGCTTCGCTGATTTTTGCTTCATGGATCCTTTTCTTTGATGAAAACAGTATTTCGCGGCAACTAAAAGACCGTCGCCAGTTGAGTGACTTGCATCAGCAAAAAGAATACTATCAGGAGCGAATAGCAGCAGACAAAATTCGTTACGAAGAATTACACAAAGGAAAAGCTGAACTCGAAAAATTTGCCCGCGAGCAATACTACATGTCAAAACCCGACGAGGATGTGTTCATCATTGTTGAAGGAGACTAAAAACAATTCCTGACGTTTTCCGTTTTTTTAATAGTCCAATAATTCTGTTTGACGTCAATCAGAATTTTCTTAACTTGGAATTACAATGGAACACATTAACGACATATTTAAAATAAAGACGAATAACGTTAAGCCTAAAAAAGGCAGGATTCTGATTGCAGAACCTTTTTTATCCGGACATTATTTCAATCGTTCGGTTGTGTTGCTAGTTGCATACAGTGATAAAGGAGCTGTTGGTTTTATTTTAAATAAGAGAGTTGAACTCCCCATTCATGAAGCGTTCCCTGATTTTCCCGATTTTGAAACCAATGTCTACCTCGGGGGACCTGTTTCCACCGATTCCATTTATTTCCTGCATAAACTGGGAGATCGTATTCCGGGCAGTATCCATGTATTGGGAAATTTGTACTGGGGAGGCGATTTCGAGGTCATTAAACATGAGATTAACCTGGGTACTATCCACCCTTCTGAAATTCGTTTTTTCCTTGGATATTCAGGCTGGGATGCCGGACAGCTGGAGGAAGAACTCAAAGAAGATTCATGGCTGGTTACCGATGTTGATCAGGATGCTGTAATGGACGATCTTAGTCCGGATTCGTGGTTTGATTTTGTAAAAAGGGCAGGTTCACGATATTCTGTTTGGGAAAACTTCCCCGAAAATCCATCTTTTAATTAATAGCTCGATTTTGGATATTTGATACTTGATACTCAATACTTGATTCTCGATACTCGAAGCTATTGGCTTGCGGTTTGGAGCTAATAAATTAAAAAAGCCGGTCTGTCGGTGGACGGACCAGCTTTCTATTTGTCGAAATAAAAAATGTTTTGACAGAATTGAGTAAAATCCTGAATTTTCAGCTTAAATAGATTCGGTTTCTACAACTTTCGACAGGATTTCAGAATAAGGCAGCAACAGGTATTTTTTCCCGTTGTAATCTATTTCTGTTCCTGAATACTTTTTGTAAAGAACCTCATCACCAGGTGCTATTTCTGCATTTTCGATAGTACTGATTGCAATCACTTTTGCAACCTCTTGCTTCTCTTTTGCAGAGTCAGGAATGATGATTCCTGAAGCGGTTGTTTGTTCTGATTTGTCTTCAGTCAGTTCCAACAACACATTTTGGTTAATAGGCTGTAATTCTTTCATTTTACATCTCAATTTTAAAAGTTATACACTTAATTTTCTGTCAATAACAGCTTGTTAATATTGTCATTAAACATTTTTTTCGTGTCTTCTTTTGTACGCGCAATACCCGAAGTCATTGTCGGTTTGCCGTTCATCGGGATGTAAAGAAACGCAGGAATTCCCTGAATTCCAAATACAGAAGCTAATTCTCTTTCAACTTCGGTATCAACTTTATAAACCGTAATTTTTTCCTGGTATTCTTTTGACAAATCTTCCAGAATTGGTGAAGCTATTTTACACGGGCCACACCAGTCGGCGTAAAAATCAATCAAAGCCGGTTTATCGCCTTTAAATTTCCATTCTTTAGGAGAATTTTCATAATCCCATACTTTTTCGAGAAACATGGCTTTTGTAAGTTTTACTGAGCCGCCTTCATTTGCAACCGATTCTGACGGGGTTCCCGCAGAATTGTTGTTTTCTGATCTGGCCTGACAGTTATTGAATCCAAAAAGAATGGCTATAACTGCCACCAGAGTTAATAATTTTCTTTTCATTGTGTATATGTTTTTAATTTATTCCTAACAGCGAATTTATCCTGTTTTTATCAAATCCTACTACTATCTGACCGTTAATCTCAGTTTGTGGAACACCTTGTTGTCCACTTTTTTTCACCATTGCCTCAGCGGCTTTCATATCGGCAGCAACGTTCACTTCGCGGTATTTGATACGATTCGCATCTAAATGACGTTTCACAGCTGTACACCAACTACAGGTTGGAGTTGTATATACAACAACATTTTTCTGAGGTTTGTTGTCTTCAGCGCTATTTGCCATAAAAGAATTCCCCTCGATGGCCGCTTTGAATTGTTCAGGCTGGTGACAGCCTTTCGTCATGTTTTTTAAGGTTCCTTTTTCGAAATGAAGAAGAGTCGGAACACTGGTGACTCCAAACTCCGGATGAATATCACGTACTTTATTTACATCCGAGAAAAAGAGAAAATTCTGCTTCAGCTCTGTTCCTGTTTTTTCAAAATTATCGAAAGCACAATCGCTTTGCGAAGAACCTTTTTTATACAGAAGAAGCCATATTTTTTCGTTTGTCTGTAACGCTTCCTTCAAGGTTTTTAGTGAATCAATTTCTTTCATTTGTATAATTGATAATTTCTTTTTGTTCAAGAATTTACAAATATATGTAATAATATAGATATATGTATGCAATTCTCGTGCCAAGCGATAAGGACGGAAATTATGACCGGGTTGACGAAAAAAATGTCAGTTTTTTATCAAACCACGCAACCATTTTTGTCGTTTAATTATCTATAGATCGTAAAAAAAAATTGAACAATGATGAAGAAATTAGCTTTTGGATTATTGGCAGTTATGAGTATTGCCATAATTTCATGTTTAAATGATGACGGATACTCACTAAACGATCAGTGGGTTGGGTTTGGCATGATTCAGGAAAACGCAGGTGTGAGATTGATTAAAATGGATGATGGCGTGATTTTGCGTCCGGTGGCGTGGGAAAATGGTCTCAATTACGGTGATGATTTTGACAATGGATCGAGGTTGCTGATCAATTTTACAGTTCTTGATGAAATCAAGAACAACGACGGAACCGTTAACCAGTACCAGGTAAAGATAAATGATGCCAGTGAAGTGTTGTTGAAAGGTATTTTCCGCCTTACCGAAGAAAATGCAGACAGTATCGGAAATGATCCGATAATCGTTCAGGAACACTGGATGACTGATAGTCTGATTAATTTTAAACTGAAGTACTGGGGGTACAATAAAACCCATTTTCTGAACCTGGTTCAGGAAACAGAAGAACCGGTACTGGAAGAGCCGATTAAACTGGAACTTCGCCATAATGCTAATGAAGATGAAGAAGCTCTTTCTTATACGGCTTTTGTGTCGTTTAGCCTGAATAAATTGCGTATTGCAGGAAAAGATTCGATTACAGTTGAAATTTCTTCCACCGGTTACGAAGGTGTTACCCATACCTTTCAGGAAGTATTTAACTATAAAGATTTGCCTTACGATGATCCGTTGGAACAGGAATAACAAAATTTGAAAGGTGTCGCATTAACGGCACCTTTCTTTTTAACTCAGCAGTAAAAGTCATTGGATTCCATCTTTCAAAATGCTTACTTTGAGACAAATTTGAAAATGATCCGTATGAAAAAGTTTGCACTGATTTTAGTACTGGCAATAATCGTTATCAGTTGTCAGCAAAAGAAAGGGACGATTCCTGAAAAGAAAAATTATGTTCCTGAAACACCAAGTCTGACTTCAGACATTATGACACCTGAAGTGCTATGGTCGTTTGGAAGGCTGGGAGAGGCTCAGGCTTCGCCCGACGGGCAAACAGTGTTGTACACGTTAACATATTATAAAATTGACGAAGACAAAGCCTATCGCGACATTTACACAATTCCTGTAATGGGTGGGGAGGCAACCAATATTACCAACACTCCCGAAAATGAATCGAATGCAGTGTGGCGCCCCGATGGGAAGAAAATAGGGTATTTGTCGGCTGCATCCGGAAGTACACAAATGTGGGAAGTGAATCCCGACGGAAGCAATGCCAAACAGATTACTGATATTGAAGGTGGAATCTTCGGATTTCAGTATTCGCCTGACCAGAGTAAAATTTATTACCTGAAAACAGTGAAACTGGATAAAGATGTTCATGACTTGTTTCCTGATCTGCCAAAAACAAATGCACGGATCGAAGACGATATTATGTACCGGCATTGGGACTCGTGGAGTGATTTTACATATAATCACATTTTTATAGCTGATTATTCCAATGGAAAGGTGGGCGAAGGAAAAGATATATTGGAAGGCGAGCACTTTGATTCACCGATGAAACCTTTTGGCGGAACTGAACAGGTGGTTTGGAGCGCTGATAGTAAGAAGCTGGCGTATACCTGTAAAAAGAAAACAGGGAAGGAGTATGCCGTTTCAACCAATTCCGACATTTATTTTTATAGCATTGAAAGCGGGAAAACAATCAATTTTACTTCAGGGATGATGGGTTACGATCAGAACCCCGTGTTCTCGCCCGATGGAAAATATATGGCCTGGGAAAGCATGGAACGAGATGGTTACGAGGCTGATAAAAACCGCTTGTTTGTTGCTGATTTGGAAACTCAGGAGAAAACAGATTATACCGAACATTTCGATCAAAACGCTGCTTCACTCAACTGGAGTGCCGACAGTAAATCAATCTATTTTATCAGCGACATTCATGCAACAGAAGAAATTTACCGGCTTGATCTTGCTGGTGGTTCAATTTCACGATTGACGGACGGAGTACACGATTACCACAGTGCGGTACCGGTAGGAGATAAATTACTGGCCAGTAAAGTTTCCATGTCGAAGCCGGCTGAACTGTATCTTGTCGATCCGGTCACCGGAAAAGATGAAGCTTTGACTAAGATCAACAATGGCATCATGAATCAGCTGACCATGGGGAAAGTGGAAAAACGCTGGATGAAGACCACCGACAATAAAGAAATGGCAGTTTGGGTAATCTATCCTCCTCATTTCGATCCTTCTAAAAAGTATCCGACTTTGTTATACAACCAGGGCGGTCCGCAGGGAACAGTTAGCCAGTTTTGGTCTTACCGCTGGAATTTCCAGATGATGGCTGCCAATGGTTATATCATTGTTGCTCCGAATCGTCGCGGTTTGCCTGGTTTTGGACAGGAATGGAACGAACAGATTTCGAAAGATTATGGTGGACAAAACATTGAAGACCTCCTGACAGCCATCGATGAAATGGCAAAGGAACCTTTTGTTGATGAAACAAAACTGGGTGCAGTTGGGGCCAGTTACGGAGGTTTTTCTGTTATGTATCTGGCCGGTCATCACAACGGACGTTTCAAAGCTTTTATCGCACACGACGGTATTTTTAATTTCGAAAGTATGTACACCACCACGGAAGAAATGTGGTTTGTGGATTTTGATTACGGTGGCGCTTACTGGGATAAAACCAATGCGGCAGCACAGCGATCATACTCATTTTCGCCTCATAAATTTGTTCAGAACTGGGATACCCCGATCCTGATCATTCAGGGAGAACAGGATTTCAGAGTGCCGGCTGAGCAGGGAATGGCAGCCTTTAATGCGGCGGTTATGAGAGGAGTTCCTGCAAGGTTATTGTATTTCCCGAATGAAAACCACTGGGTGCTGCATCCGCAAAACGGAATTTTGTGGCAACGTGTTTTCTTCGACTGGCTGGATAAATACCTGAAATAGATTTGAGTGTTTAGGTGATAGTACAGACTGAAAGATGCCATCCTTTTAACGGATGGCATCTTTTTTTACCTTCTATTGAACTTTTGTTGTATCATTGGACAGCATCAGTTCCATTAGATTTTTTGCTGTGAGTTCACCTTTTAATTTGATTAGATCGCGGGGTGTTTCATCACCAACTTCGTAAGTCATTGCTTCGGCATGGAAGGCATGAAAAATGGAAACCGTTGAGTTGATTTTCGCCGCATCGGCTTCGTCCGGACGGATATTTGGATCGTAGCCCGGAATGTCATGTGCCATGGCTTCGATGACTTTAGGAATCAGTCCCGGCATATTTCCTTTCAGTTCCGGTGCCATGGTGTAGTAAATGTCTTCAAAAGTGGAATGGAAATCGATGGCGGTATAAAAGGTTCCTCCTTTTAATACTTTATCCTGCATGAACTTTCGAATTTGCTGGGTTTCCGGTTGGTTAAAGTTTTTCCAGTCGCGGTTTAAATCGATACCTCCGGCACTGTTTCTCCAATGCCCGCGATCCACTCCATCCGGATTAACACAGGGCACCACAAAAACGGTATATTTATTCAGAAATTGATTTGACAACTCATCATCAGCACAAACACGTTCTGTAAAAGCTTTCATCGCCAGCCAACCGGTTACTTCCGGCGGGTGCTGCCGCGAAAGTATTATCACGTATTTATTTCCTTCTGTATTACCTATCCGAAGAACATTGATTGGTCTTCCTTCTTTACTTTTTCCAAGTTCAGAAAGCGATACAAAAGGTTTTTCAGCCAGTTGTGCTTCCCATGCATTTATATCTTTCGAAACGATCAGTTCCTGTGCAGCTACCCAAATTGTGTCTGAACTCAATGCCAGATCAAATTCACAGAACTTCGGGCTTTTTTCTTCAGCAAGCGACATGGAATCTAACCGGTAAAATGCAGAATCAACAGGTGTCCAACTCTTTCCGTCAGAACTAAGTTTTGGATAATAACGCTGCGAAACGCCATCGATATAAGTGAGTTTCAGTTTGATTTTTTGGGGATTTTCTGACCAGATTTTGAAAGCATACCACGGACTACCGTTAATTGGCGTATCTTCCGGAGTGATCAAAACAGTTACTTCATCCGGGGCGGTGAGTGCCACACCATTTAGCCGGGCACCGTCGAATTCATTTGAGAAATAAATTCCATTTCCTACATTGAAAGTTGATTTTAGTTGAAATTCTATCGGCCGGGTTTTGGTGTCCACAACTTCGAGTGGACCCTGACCTTTCCATTTGGTGTCTTTCGGTCCGCAGGAAGTAAAAAATGCGATGCTCGCGATCACAACAAACAGATGACGGGAGATCTGAAATTTTGGGTACATAGCTAATTGTGAGTGTAAATTCTTTCTGTGGTTAAAATGATCTCTAAATTTTGTTTAAATCTAATCAAATTGAATCAAAACTTTAATTTTGTGAATCTTTTAAAACGAGACCATGCAAAAAATAAACATAGGTTTTATAGGTGCCGGAGGAATTGCACGCGCACATGTGTATGCCATTCAATCGCTTAAATTTTATTATAACCAGGTTCCTGAACTGATTTTACAATCGGTTACTTCGGCGAGGAGAGAAAGCCGCGAAGCTTTTGCTCTCCAGTATGGTTTTGCTGAGGCTCAGGATATCGATGATTTTGTGAAGAATACCAGTATTGAGGCAGTATTTATTCTGGGGCCAAATAAAGTTCATTTCGAACATTTTGAGTTGGTATTGGGAATGCCCAATGTAAAATACGTTTACCTTGAAAAACCGGTTTGTTCCAATCTCGAAGAAGAGCATAAAATGAAGATTCTTTTGGAAGCAAATGCTTCAAGAGTAAAAATCCAGGTAGGTTTTCAGTATTTACAAACCGCTTCGGTGCGCGAAGGATTGAAATTCTGGAAATCAGGAACGCTGGGAAAACCGATTCATTTCGATCTGAAATATTACCATGGCGATTATTTGCAGGAAAGTTACCGTGAAAAACGTGTGACACGTTTAACGCCGGCTCCCGATGGAGGGGCAATGGCTGATCTGGGATCGCATGGAATCAGTTTGCTGATGGCTTTTTTAGGAGAAGAACTTCGGATAAGTAGTGCCTTGCAGGCGGGCGATTTTGCAGATGTTCCTGCCGGTTCAGATCTTTTTAGTTCAATTTCACTTTTTGATCCGGAAACAAATGCGGTTGGAAATATGTCGGCAAGTCGGATCAGTTCGGGAACAGGTGATTTGGTTTATTTAGAGATCTTTGCCGAAAAGGGGGCATTTCGTTATTCATCTGCTCATCCTGATTACTTTGAGTATTACCTGGAAGGATCGGATAACTGGGTGAAAAAAATGGTGGGAAGTAATTATAAACCGGTTACCAGTTTTCCTTCGGGGCATGTTCCGCCGGGTTGGCTGCGGTCGATGGTGCACGCGCATTACCAGTTTTTTACCGGTGATGACAAGGATGCAGTGATTGCTGACCTTGAACATGGACTGGCAGTTCAGCGAATCGTTCGCGAAACAGCCAGTCATTTAAAAACCTTCAGACACAAATTTAAAAATGAGCAAGCGTAAAAACGGAATTTTACTACATATTACTTCACTTCCGGGAGCAGAAGGAATTGGAACACTGGGGAAAGAAGCTTATGGCTTTGTTGATTTTTTAGTAGAAACCCGACAAAAATTGTGGCAGATTCTTCCACTTGGTCCGGCCGGTTCCGGTAATTCGCCCTACCAGTGTTTCTCGGCTTTTGCAGGTAATCCGCTTCTGATTGATCTTTCGATGCTGGCTGAAGAAAAACTACTGGAATCCACGGTTTTATCTTCAGTGCCGAAATTTTCAAAAAAAGAAGTTGAATTTGAAAAGATTGAAAGCTGGAAGATGCCATTGCTAAAACAGTGTTTCGGTGTTTTTAATTCACAAAAAAAAGTGGAATATGAAGTGGAATACTGGCGCTTCCTCGATGAACATGGCTGGTGGTTAAACGATCATGCACTTTTTATGGCCATCCGAAAACATTCAGAAGGTCTGGAATGGACGAAGTGGGAGAGAGAGGCAAAATTTCGCTATCCTGAAGCCATGACTGAATTAAGTGAACTTCTGAAAGAAGAGATTGAATTTCAGAAATTCCTTCAGTTTGTTTTTTTCAGACAGTGGCACCGCTTAAAAAATTATGCCAACCAGAGTGGGGTTGAGATCGTAGGCGATGTGCCGTTGTATGTTTCAGGCGACAGTTCGGATATATGGGCCAACACCGATATTTTCATGCTCGATGCCGATTTAAATCCGACACAGGTTGGCGGTGTTCCACCCGATTATTTCTCAGAAACCGGCCAGCTTTGGGGGAATCCGGTTTTCGACTGGATCAGGCTTGCAGAACGGGAATACGATTGGTGGGTAGCACGCATGCATTTCAATTTGCGGATGTTCGATAAGGTGAGAATTGATCACTTCAGGGGACTTGAATCGTTTTGGGCAATTCCTGCTGAAGAAACGACCGCTATTAATGGTAAATGGATTCCGGCGCATGGCCGCGAACTTTTGCAAATGTTAAAAGGCCAGCTCGGTCAATTGGATTTTATTGCGGAAGATTTGGGAATTATTACGCCTGAGGTGGATCAGCTGCGCGAAGAATTTGATTTGCCCGGGATGAAAGTGTTGCAGTTTGCATTTACAACCGATGCCACCAATAAGGATTTGCCTCATAACTACGAAAGGAATTGCGTGGTATATACCGGCACTCACGACAACAACACAACATTGGGTTGGTTAAACGAATTGGAAAAAGAAGAGAAAAAGACAGTGGCAAATTATACCGGCGACCCGGTGAATGAAAAGTTGAATGCCATTATTGAAATGGCTGTTTCTTCGGTGGCGAATACAGCAATTATACCCATGCAGGATGTGCTGGGACTTGGAAGCGAATCGAGGATGAACACTCCAGGTATTGCAAATGGCAACTGGAGATGGCGCTTTCAGTGGAATCAAATTAATACAGGGCAGAAGAAATTTCTAAAAGAAATAACGGAGAAATACAACCGGTGAGTAATCGGGTGTTCAGTGTTTAGAGCAAGAAGCTTGCAGCTCAAGGTTCGTAGCTTTTAACAACACATCAACACCGCTTCCATAAATTCTTCGGGTTTTTCGGCGTGAAGCCAATGTCCGGCTCCCGTAATATCCACTATTTGTGCATCGGGATAAATTTCGCTGATCAGCGCTTTGTCTTCATCAAGAATATATTTCGATAACAGTCCGCGAATAAACACCACCGGGTAAGCCGTAATCGGGATCCGGTCTTCCAACCAACTTTTATTTACGCCACTTACAATTTCATCGAGGTGATCATACAATACAGGAGCATTTACCCGCCACTGGTATTGCTTTGTTTCCTTATTTATCTCAACATTTTTCAACAGGAATTGCCGGATCCGTCCGTCATCAATTTTCAGGGCTAAAAAATCGTCCACATCGTTTCGCGATTTAATTTCACTGAAGTCGATTTCCTGCATGGCAAGCAAAATGCTCTGATGAAGGTAGAACTGACTGTCTTCCTTGAGCAGGAGATAATTTTTAGGCGCGATATCGGCAATAACCAGTTTCTCAATTTTTTCGGGGAAATCAGCAGCAAACCACATGGCAACCTTGCCACCCATGCTATGTCCTATCAGGATTGCTTTTTCAATCTGATGTTGTTCAAAAAATTCTTCGAGATCATCCCGAAGGTCATTGAAAGTATGAGATGAAGAAAAAGCAGAACGGCCGTGATTCCTTTGATCGACCATATAAACGGTGTGTTTCTCTGCCAGTCGTTTCCCAATATTCAGCCAGTTATCCGACGAACCATATAATCCATGGACAATAACAACCGGAGAACCGCTTCCTTCTTTCCTGTAAAATAATTCCATGTTAAAATTGAGCTGTGGGCCTTGAGCTATAAGCTTCGAGCTATTTTTTATTTAAGGTCTGTCTTTCAATTTATTGTTATTGAAAAATTGTTTTATTGTCAAACTGTTAATTTTTACGGAATACTTCTGCAATCAGAAATCGTTCATCATTATTCTTAATTTGTTGAGTTGCTAGCTGCGAGTATCCAGTATCCAGTATCACTTCAAACACTCCAGATATTTCTGAATAGTGGTTTCCAAGCCAAGATAAAGAGCATCGGCAATCAGTGCGTGACCGATGGAAACTTCTTTCAGGTTTGGAATCATGTGATACATAAAAGCCAGGTTTTCAAGACTCAGGTCGTGGCCTGCATTGACATCGATTCCAAGTGTGCCAGCCAATCTTGCTGCATTTACGAATGGTTCAATTGCCTTGTTCTTATCAATAGGATAGAAAGAGGCATATGGCTCTGTATACAACTCAACCCGATCGGTTTTAATTTCGGCGGCACCTTCTACAGCTGTTTCATTCGGATCAACAAAAATTGATGTGCGGATGCCGCTTTCTTTTAATCTTGCAATCACCTCTTTCAGAAAAGCCAGGTGTTTCCAGGTATCCCAGCCATGATCGCTGGTGAGTTGATCTGCCGAATCAGGAACCAGTGTAACCTGGTCAGGTTTTACTTCCGTTACCATTTTAAGAAAATCTTCGTTTGGGTAGCCTTCAATATTAAACTCGGTGGTAATCAGCGGTTTGATTTCATAAACATCTTTATGCGTAATGTGTCGTTCGTCAGGACGTGGATGAATGGTAATTCCCTGAGCTCCAAATTCCTGGCACTTAATTGTGGCCGTTTTTACACTTGGTATCTGTCCTCCCCGGGCGTTTCGCAGCGTTGCAATTTTATTTATATTTACACTTAGTCTGGTCATTTCTACGTAATTTTGAGCGAAGTTACAATTTTAAGAAATAACGAATCAATTTTAAAAAGGTTTTGCTGGCAGAACAACTCATATCAGATGCAATTCCTTCGGTGCACAGCAACGAAATTGGCCGAAGAGCTTTGGGATACATGGATGTTTACCGTGTATCGCATATTCCTGTTGTCGACGATTCAAAGTACCTTGGTTTGGTATCGGATAAATTGATTTATGATCTAAACCTGGTTGAAGAGCCTATTGAAAAGGAATTGGATAAACTAAATCGTGTACATGCACATGCGGATCAGCATATTTTTGAGTTGGCAATAGTAATGTATAAACTCAAGGTTAGTGTTTTGCCGGTACTTAATCAGGAACATTATTATATCGGTTCCATTACGCTTTATGATTTGGCTCGTCGGTTTGCGAGTTTGTTCTCGCTACAGGAACCGGGTGGGGTAATTGTGATTGAGACAACTCCAACTGAATATTCAATGACACAGATCAGTCAGATTGTGGAGAGTAATGATGTAAAAATTCTCAGTTTCTTTATCGACCGAAAACCAGGGATCAATACCCTCGATCTGATCATTAAAATGAACTCCGAAGAACTTTCGAGCGTGGTACAAACACTTACCCGTTATAATTATGTGGTAAAAGCCATTTACCAGGATCGCTCGATGTTGAATGATCTTTACCAGGATCGGTTTGATCAGTTTATGCGATTTATGAATATTTAAAAACGAGAAATGAAAGTAGCGGTTTACGGAAACCATGTTTCAGACGATTTCGTTCCGGTTTTGCAGGAATTTTTTGGTTTTCTGCAAACCAACGATATTCAGGTTCAACTATACAAGCCATTTTATCTTTATCTTACTGAAGAACTAAATTGCTGCACATATTATCATTCCTTTTTTCATTCGTATTCCGATTTCGATAAAGAAAACGAGTACATTTTCAGTGTTGGGGGCGATGGCACTTTTCTTCAGTCGGTATTAAATATTCGCCATTTTTCAATTCCTGTAATCGGGGTAAATAGTGGTCGGCTTGGTTTTTTGGCCGATATTTCGGAAGACCAGGTTAAAGAAGCGCTAAAAAATATTTTCAATAAAAAATATAAAGTCATTGAGCGCATTTTGCTTGAAGTGAGTTTTTCAGATCGCGAGAACCTTGAATTTAATTATGCGCTGAATGAAATGACAGTCATCAAAACCGATAATTCATCGATGTTGAATATTGCTGCCTATCTGGATGGCGAATTCTTAAATAATTATTGGGCAGATGGTTTAATCATAGCAACACCAACTGGTTCAACGGCTTATTCGCTCAGTGTTGGCGGTCCGATTTTAACTCCTGATTCCGAGAATTTTATTATTACACCCATTGCGTCGCATAATCTTACTATCAGGCCGCTTGTTGTGCCGGATAATTCGGAGATCGAGCTAAAAGTGGGAGGAAGAGGTTCAAATTACCTTACTTCTCTCGATTCCAGGTCGGTTGCGGTTGAGTTTTCTACTTCGGTCCGAATAAAAAAAGCAAATTTTAAGCTGAAAACACTTCAATTACCCGATCAACCATTTTTTTATACGCTACGCACCAAATTAATGTGGGGTGTCGATCGTCGGAATTAATTTACCTCTGATAAAGCATGAAACTGTAAAGTTTCCTGTATAAAACTTTTGTAAATCTGGTATTCAAAACTGTTGTTTTTATCTGAAAACTGCGTAATAGTTGAATTTCTGAGTACTACTTAACAATTTTTAATCTTTGTTTGGGTTTTATAATAGCAAACGGATATGTTATTTTTAGAATTATATTACTTTTGTAGCTTTTGAAACCAAAAGTTACATCTTTATTAGATGTGTAAAATTGTTGATATTCAGTTTGTTATGAGGATTTGTCGGTGGGATTTTGTGACAGGAAATCGAATGTTTTTAATACAAAAAACCAAAGTCGCCAAAAAGTCTTATAACCCTTAAAATTGAATGAGTTAGCACGAAAAAAATGCATGTCCGAAAGCAAGTTATAAGAAACGAATTTTAATGCCAGGATGAAAAGACTAGTATTTGTATTCGCAATTGTTTTGATAACGCTATCAGGACATGCACAAAAGACCGCTGACATTGGGATTTGGGGTGGTTCCTCTACTGTATGGGGAGATATGGATGACAACACTCCATTTCAGTCGTTCAATTTAAATTTTGGAGGATATTTCAGGTATAATTTCAACACCCGACTCGGGTTGAGAGCCATGTTCCTTACAGGGAAAATGGCCGGAGAAGGAACGGTTGAGAATGCCGACTGGAATTTTGATAAGTCTGCTCAGGATCTGACAGTACAAGTCGAGATAAATTATCTGAAATATGTATTGGGATCGAGAAAAATGAGATTCAGTCCGTATGTAACAGTCGGTGTTGGTGTATCATACTTTAAGTATGATTTCAGGCCTGCTGAGATTTTTGTTTTTAATCCAAGATATCCGGAATTACTTTACGATGCTTCCGGAAATTTGGTAACTCCGAATCAAACTGAATCACAGGTGGTGCCAACCATTCCGTTTGGGATGGGATTTAAATATACCATTGGAAACAGATTGGGTATTGGAATTGAGTATCAGATGAGAAAATATATGAGTGACAAAGTGGATGATTTAAACGACCCCTTGTCGTATATAAACGAAACAGGGGATATAATCACGTACACAGCCAAACAATTAAACAATGATTGGGTAGGGTACCTGGGAGTGCATCTTACTTATAAAATATATATTGGGAAAAAGGCATGTCCTGCTTACGAAAGTAAAAACTAAGAATGGAATCATTCAGAAACAGGCTAGATAATAATAAGATACCGAAACATGTTGCCATAATTATGGATGGTAATGGTCGGTGGGCCGAGCAACACGGAGGGGCACGAATTATGGGGCACGAGCATGGCGTTGAGTCGGTTCGATCGGTTGTCGAGGGGGCTGGAGAAATTGGAGTCCAACATCTTACTTTATATGCTTTTTCCACCGAAAACTGGGAGCGTCCCAAGGAAGAGGTTGATGCGTTAATGGGTTTACTGGTCCAGGCTATTGAGAATGAAACCGATGAACTCATGAAAAACAATGTTAGGCTAAGTGCTATCGGAAATATTGATGCCATGCCTGATGATGTGCGTGCCAACCTGGAACGTTGTATCAAAAGTTTGCAACGTAATTCGGGGTTAAACCTGATTCTTGCCCTCAGCTATGGTGGACGTTGGGACGTTGTAAATGCAGTGAAAAAAATAGCTTCCGATGTTTTAAATAACAACTTGGAGCCAGAAAAAATAAACAATAATTTATTCAGAAAATATCTGTCAACTTCTGATATACCTGATCCGGAGCTGCTAATAAGAACCAGTGGTGAATACCGAATTAGTAATTTTCTTTTGTGGGAGATCGCCTATGCCGAACTTTATTTTACACCTAAGTTATGGCCTGATTTCAGAAAAGAAGATATGTTTGAAGCCATTGCTGACTATCAGAACAGAGAGAGAAGATTCGGAAAAACCAGAGAACAGTTAACAAACTAGTTTATGAGGATACTTTTAAAGTCGATAACAACCCTTCTATTTATTATTGCTTTTGTGCCGGTATTGTTTGCCCAGGAAACAGACAGTACCAATTTTTCGATTTATTATTCGAGTCCAAAAGAGTACCGGATTGCTGATATACAGGTTTCCGGAATTCGCTATCTCGATAAAACTGTGTTGATCCAGCTTTCGGGTTTAAAAGTCGGGGAGGATATAACAGTTCCGGGAGATGCAATTACGATGGCAATTAAAAAGCTGTGGCAACAGGGATTATTCTCCGATGTAAGAATTACTGCTTCAAAAATTATCCGTGATCAGATTTGGCTTGACATTTATTTACAGGAAAGACCCCGGTTAGCGGATGTGAACTTTTATGGAGTTTCAAAATCGGAAAAAGAAGATATCACCAAGAAAGTATTGCTTCTTCGGGGTAGCCAGATTACTGACCACATGGTAAATAGTGCAGAACGTACGATTAAAGGGATATTCACTGAAAAAGGCTTCCTGAACACCGAGGTAAACGTGGTTCAGCGCGATGATACTACACAGAACAACAGTTTAATACTGGATATCTACGTAGATAAAAAAGAAAAGGTCAAGGTTAATAATATTGACATTAATGGTAATGAAGCGTTAACCGACAATGAGTTGGAGCGCGCCATGAAAAAAACGAACGAAAAAGCACTTCGAAACTTCTTCCGTACTAAAAAGTTTCTTGAGTCGGAATATGATAAGGACAAAGTTAACATGATCGATAAGTACAACGAAAAAGGTTATCGCGATGCTGTGATTGTTCATGATTCCATTTTGCAGGTAGAAGTGGGGAGAAAACTAAAACCCCGGGTAAACATCGATCTGGATGTGGAAGAAGGTAACAAATATTATTTCGGAGATATCCGCTGGGTTGGAAATACCGTTTATCCTTCTGATTATTTAACTTCTCGTCTGGGTATTAAAAAGGGCGATGTCTTTAATCAAAAAATACTTGATAAGCGTCTTTTCGATAACGATGAAGGTTTAAATAACGTTTACCTCGATCAAGGGTATTTATTTTTCAACCTCGAACCAGTTGAGGTGAACATTTATAACGATACCATCGATTACGAGATGCGTATTTACGAAGGCAAGCAAGCTACCATTAACGAAGTTCGTATTACTGGTAATACCAAAACACATGAACATGTTGCCCGGCGTGAACTAAGAACCTATCCGGGCGATCTCTTCAGTAAGACCTTATTAATGCGTTCATACCGGGAACTTGCGCAGTTAGGACACTTTGATCCGGAAGCAATTAAACCAGATGTTCAACCGCATCCTGAAGATGGTACAGTTGATATTGAATATCAGTTACAGGAAAAAGCCAATGACCAGATCGAACTCTCAGGCGGTTGGGGTGCCGGTATGTTTGTTGGATCGGTAGGTCTTAAATTTGCGAACTTCTCGGTTCGGAATATCTTTAATAAAGAAGCATGGAGACCGCTTCCAACCGGCGACGGACAAACGCTTAGCTTGAGGTATCAAACCAGTGGGCGTTATTATCGTACGGTTAGTTTATCTTTTATTGAACCCTGGTTGGGAGGTAAAAAACCGAATTCTTTTTCGATTTCTTTATCTCATTCAAGGATAAACTACAGTGCTAATAAGTATTACCAATCGTACAGTCCGTACGGGAGTAGTTACTGATATTCTCCATACAGCAGCTACGGATATTCTCCTTATGGTTATGGCGGTTACGGATATTCGGAAGAAAATCCTATTGCTCAACTGGCTCGCGA